>PWQG01000467.1 GCA_003556835.1 Gammaproteobacteria bacterium | reverse complement strand
GGCCCTGTCGGGCACCTCGTCCGCCATTTCCTGCGACAGTCGCGAGCCCAATGCAAAATCCACCCCCGTGTTCCAGCCGCGGTCGGATTCGGCCAACTGTTCCTGACCGTGGTAACCAAAAGATTGCTCCCGTGCCGGGATATAGACCAGGTTGGTGCGCGGGCTGAATGCCATCGGGTGCCAGTTGTGACCGCCTTGCGGCCCCGGCCAGACCACTGCCGGCTCACCAGTCTGATCATAGCGGGCGGCGGGATTTTCCACCGGCCGCCCGGTTTCCAGATCGACATGACTTGCCCAATTGGCGGGCACGAACTTCTCCGCGGAAATCAGGGTGCCGGTCGCAGCATCGAGCACATAGAAAAAACCGTTCTTCGGTGCCTGCATGATGACGCGCCGCAATTCACCCCCGATTTCCAGGTCGGCAAGAATCATCTGCTGGGTGGCGGTATAGTCCCAGGATTCGCCCGGCGTGGTCTGATAGTGCCAGACATAACTGCCGTCGTCCGGATCGATCGCCACAATGGAAGTCAGAAAGAGATTGTCTCCGCCCTCCGGGCTGCGCAAGGTATGGTTCCACGGAGAGCCATTACCCACACCCAGGTACAACAGGTGCAGGTCAGGGTCATAGGCCATCGAATCCCAGACGGTGCCACCACCGCCCAACTCCCACCACTCACCACTCCAGGTCTCGGCAGCCCATTCCAATTCCGGTTGCTCGAAACCATCAGCAGGATTGCCCGGCACCGTAAAATAGCGCCAGAGTTCATCTCCACTGCTCGCATCATAAGCGGTGACATAACCGCGGATACCGGGGTATTCGGCTCCGCCGTTACCGATGATCACCTTGCCATCGATCACCCGCGGCGCGCCGGTGATGGTTTGTGGTTGTTCGGGGTCGGTCGTCTGCACGCTCCAGATCTCATCACCAGTGACTGAATCCAGGGCAATCAGGCGACCATCAATGGCTCCGACAAAGACCTTCCCGTCCCAGACCGCCACACCACGATTGACCACATCGCAACAGGCATCGACCGCACGCGCCCGATCGACTTCCGGATCATGCTCCCAGAGCAGGTCACCACTGGTCGCATCATAGGCTTTGACCATGCTCCAGGCTGTCGTGATATAAATCG
Source organism: Gammaproteobacteria bacterium (assembly GCA_003556835.1). GTDB lineage: Bacteria > Pseudomonadota > Gammaproteobacteria > Pseudomonadales > Pseudohongiellaceae > PWQG01. The sequence continues at coordinate 25,762 of PWQG01000467.1, read as the reverse complement.
CGCCATCCACGACAATCGGAGTCGCTTCCTGTCCGCGACTCGTATCCAGATCGGCATACCAGGCCAGGCCCAGATCGGACACCGTTTCAGTGTTGATCTGATCAAGCGGGCTGAAACGCTGCTCGCTGTAGGTCCGGCCTGTGCTCATCCATTGGCCGGGTTCAGCATCCGCATTGATCAGTCGATTGGTATCGACCGCCGCTTCATAGCGGTAGGCCGGCGGTTCTGCCGCCGTTTGTGCCGTCTCCACCGGAGCCGGTTCAATCTGATCGTCCGGCGCACAGGCGCCCAGCATCAACAATGTCAGCCCCAACAGGCAATAACCGGGAATATGCCGCATAATCAATTCTCCTGTCTGTTCAAACGGAATACCAACATGGTATTGCCCCCCATCTGACCAAAGGTCGCATATCCGGCGTTGACGATCATATAGTCACCGCTGAATACGGGACCGGTGGCGTCCATGGAACCGCCCCTGGCCTCCACCTGGTTGATGGTTTCGTACTCCCGGTTACTGTCATATTCCCAGATCAGCTCACCGGTTTTTGCGTCATGTGCAAACAGATGGCCATTCAGTGAACCGGCGAACACCACATCGGCTGCTGAGCTGGCAGGCGCGGAATAGGCTTCCATGCAACCCCTTTGCCCTTCCTGACAGCGCTCCGGTGCCGGGATATACCACTTCGACTCTCCCGTGCGCATGTCGAGGGCATGCAGGCCGGGCATGGCTTCATGTGCGCCATCAATCCCCGTACCGCGATCGGAAACCGGAACATACACCGTATCGCCAATGGCCGTCATCCCCCAGTGCACGCCCCCCAATGCACCGCCGCGGCCCACGCGACTGTGCCAGACCACGGAGCCACTGTCGGGATCCAGGCCAAAAACCTCGGAACCCTTGGTGCCAGCGATGACCAGTTCGGTCCCGTCAGAAAGGGTGACCGGCAGGATGGGCGCCCCGATGTCCAGGTCAGGACCCGGATCCGGGCAATTCGGATGGTCGCCGGCGATGGAACAGGCCATGGTGAAGGCATCATCTTCGGTGGTCTGGTACACCCACTTCATTTCCCCGCTCGTCATGTCGAAAGCGATGACGGCATCACTGGTTTCACTGGTGGGGCGAGTATAGTTCTGACCGGTACCGGCATATACGGTATTGCGCGATGGATCAATACTGGGCGCCTGCCAGATTGGCGCGCCCGAGGGCGCGTAGATCGGGTTGCCAATGGCGTTGGTTCCCACTTCCACCGCTTCTTCCATGACATAGGTATGCCAGAGTTTCTGCCCGGTGTTCAGATCGTACGCTGCCAAATTGCCACGGAATGTGCAGCAATGATGGTCGGGCCGGCCGGCTGCCCCGACTTCCCTGGATGAAACCGGTACGAACACCTTGCCGTCATGCACAACCGGTGATCCGGTGCTGCGCGCATAGGGATTGTCATCCACATCATCAAACCAGAGTCGTTCTCCGGTCCGGGCATCAAGCACATAGACCCGGTTGTTCATGTCGGCCACGACAGCCAGATAACGGTCCAGCTCCTGGGAAAAGGCTACCGGAACGGAGGCCCGCACCTCTGTAAGGGCCGGGAAGCTCCAATAGCTGCAGCCGGTGGCCATGTCCAGTGCATGCACCGTGCCGCTGGAGCTGCCCATGAGCATGGTGCCATTGATCACGGTGGGCTGGGCACGTGCAGTGGAGGCTCCTTCATGACCGAACGCCCACACCAGCTCCAGTTGATCCAGGTTGTCAGCGTTAATCGCCGTACCGGAGGCAGGCTGATGCCGACTGTTGCCCAGATCGCCACCCCAGCCATTCCAGTTACTGTCCAGGGACAGCTCGAATTGAGGCATTTCCCGCTCACAGCTTACCAGGCTTTGTGTAACCGTCGGGTCATAACGGTCATCAGACAGGTATTCAGCCAGTACAATGATCTGCTCTTCACTCAGGGCCGCGGCCTGGGCCTGCATGATACCTTCAGTCAGGGAATGTACGATGCTGTTGGCATTATAATCATTGAGCGCGGCCAGGGGCGGCGTCCGGACATCATCCGGGTCCGTGTGGCACATTGCACAATACTGGTTATACAGACTGTCACCATCAATATCGGCGGCCTGCACTGCTGTCATGGAAAGACCGACCACTGCGGCTCCGGCCAGAATTCGGATCATACTGCTCATTCCCTAGTGTACCCCTATTATCTGCGCTTGTGTCTGAACCTGCGGAATCTCTACTTCGTGAAAACAATTTTAGGATCTTACCGCAATCCACCCCGGAATCGAAGTACGCTCCGCCCCATGATAAAGGCACCTCATCTGGTCGCTCGAATCGCTATGGTGTATAGTTCCGGCCTGTTTTTCCGGTACAGCCACACACGGACGCATAGCCATGACAGACAAGAAATTGCGCAAATATTCCAGCCAGGTCACCGACGGTGTCGAGCACGCGCCCAGCCGCGCCATGCTGCGGGCAGCAGGATTCTCCGACCAGGACTTCACCAAGCCCCAGGTCGGGGTGGCCTCCACCTGGAGCATGGTCACGCCCTGCAACATGCACATCAACACCCTCGCCGAAGAAGTCAATCGCGGCGTCGATGAAGCTGGTGGCAAGGGCATCATCTACAACACCATCACCATCTCCGATGGTATTTCCATGGGCACCGAGGGCATGAAGTATTCCCTGGTCTCGCGGGAGGTGATTGCCGATTCCATCGAGTCGGTTTCCGGCTGTATGGCACATGACGCCATCATCAGCATCGGCGGCTGTGACAAGAACATGCCCGGTTGCATGATTGGCATGGCCCGCCTGAATCGACCGTCCATTTTCATCTACGGTGGCACCATCCAGCCTGGCAAGAACCACACCGATATTATATCGGTCTTCGAAGCGGTCGGCGGTCATGCCAGTGGCACGGTCTCCGACATCGAACTGAAACAGATCGAGGAAACAGCCATTCCCGGTGCCGGCTCCTGCGGCGGCATGTACACCGCCAACACTATGGCCTCGGCCATCGAGGCAATGGGCATGAGCCTGCCCAACAGTTCAGCCCAGGATGCCATCTCGAAAGATAAACAGGAAGATTGCCTGCGCGCCGGCGAGGCGATCATGGAGCTGATCCGTCGTGACATCAAACCGTCCGACATCATGACGAAGGCCGCTTTCGAGAACGCCATCACCGTGGTCATCGCCCTGGGCGGCTCGACCAATGCCGTGCTACACCTTATCGCCATGGCACACAGTATCGACGTAGAGCTCGGGCTGGATGATTTCACCCGCATCGGACAGAAAGTACCGGTGTTGGCGGATCTGCGCCCCAGCGGGCAGTACCTGATGTCGGAACTGATCCAGATCGGCGGCATCCAGCCCCTGATGAAGATGCTGCTGGACCGCGGCCTGCTCAATGGCGATTGCATTACGGTGACCGGCCGCAGCCTGGCCGAGAACCTGGCCGACGTCGAGCCCTATCCGGAAGGTCAGGAGATCATCCACGCCTTTGACAATCCGATCAAGCACAACAGCCACCTGGTGATCATGCGTGGCAATCTGGCTCCCGAGGGCGCCGTGGCCAAGATCACCGGCAAGGAAGGCCTGAGCTTTACGGGTACCGCCCGCGTCTTTCACTCTGAGGAAGAGTCTCTCAAGGGCATTCTCGACGGCACCGTCGTCAAGGGGGATGTACTCGTGATCCGCTACGAAGGTCCCAAGGGCGCTCCCGGGATGCGCGAAATGCTCAGCCCAACGTCCGCCATCATGGGACGCGGGCTGGGGCAGGAAGTGGCTCTGATCACCGATGGTCGCTTCTCTGGCGGCAGTCACGGCTTTGTGGTGGGTCATGTCACGCCCGAAGCCTATGAGGGCGGCCCGATAGCCATCATCGAAAATGGCGACCAGATCACAATTGACGCCGAAAAACAGGAAATAAGCTTGCATCTGAGCGATGATGAAATCCGTGCAAGGCTGGATGCATGGAAGCAGCCCGAACCCCGATACAAGCGGGGTGTACTGGCCAAGTATGCCAAGACGGTGGCTTCTGCGTCCGAAGGCGCGGTGACCGACAAGTATCTGTAGTCCTGCAGCAGCAGTCTCCTGACCGCTGCCCGGATCCTCGGAACCGGATCTGCCGCGCCCGCCGCCCCGAAGCCAATGCCTCGGCGCATCCGTCAAGCGAGGTGCGTCAGATGCTTCAGACACTGATCTCGAAATTGGAAGATCATCGCGTTCTCATTCGCGCGCTCAGTGTTCCCCTGATTGTACTGCTCATTCCGGCTGTTGCCTGGTTTGTCTATTCCACCGGCGGCATCAAATTCGTCTATTCCCACTCCATGTACGTGCCCATCGTGCTGAGCGCCCTGGTGTTCGGCACGCCCACCGCCATTATTGTGGCCCTGGTGGCCGGCCTCGCCCTCGGCCCTTACATGCCTGTGGACGTCGCAACCGGGGAGATGCAGGAAACCATCAACTGGCTGTACCGGACCGGCTTTTTTGTGCTTATCGCCACAATTGTGGGCATGGCCTCCGATCTGATCCGGCTCTACATCCGTCGCATCCGCTGGCGTCTGTTCCACGACCCCCAGACCGACCTGCCCAATCGCACGGCACTGCTCAATGACCTGGAACACAACCTGAATCCCACCACGGGAAATGGCGAAACATCACGACAGGCCCTGATACTGCTGAGCCTTACCGACCTTCAGGACTACGAACTGCGCCTGGGCAGCCATTTTGGCGCCAGCATCATCCAGCAACTGGCGTCAAGCTTCAGGGAGCAACTGCCCGACTCGATTGAAATGTACCAGACCACAGCCAATCACATTGCCCTGTTGATACCCGACGAAGAGACGACTCCCATTGCCACGGTAGCGCGGCAACTGGAACGTACCTTTTCACAGCCCTGCCATTTCGAAGGCATCCCCGTGATATTGAACCACGCTGTCGGCGTCGTACGGACCGACGAGCTGGTTCTTGATCGTGCCGAAGAATACCTGCAGAAAGCCGACATCTGCATTGCCGAAGCCCGCCGCAGCAAAACTCGCCAGGTTCATTACAAGAAAGACCTGGACGCCGCATCACGACAGAACATCGAACTGCTGGGCAACTTCAAGAATGCCTTTGACTCCGGTCGACTTTTTTTGCACTACCAACCCAAAGTGACGCTGAGCGATCGAGAGATCTGCGGCTGCGAAGCACTGCTTCGCTGGCAAAGTGCTGACGGTCAATTCATCGCGCCCGATTTTTTCATCCCGCGGGTGGAACAGAGCGGCCTGATTCATGCGCTGAGCCACTGGGTCATCGAGCAGGGCCTGCTGCAACTCAAGCAATGGCAGCAGCAGGGTGCCTTTGTTGGTCCCGTGGCCCTGAACATTTCCCCACGCAATCTGTTGGCCGACAACTTCGTGGATGACCTGCTGCAGATGCTGGAGCGATACGACATGCCCGCCAGCTCCATTGAACTGGAAGTGACCGAAAGTGCATTCATGGATGACATCAAGCAGACGGCCCGCAAGCTCAAGAAACTGAGCCGTATGGGAGTCGGAGTGGCCATTGATGACTTCGGCACGGGTTACTCTTCCCTGCAATATCTTGACCGATTACCTGCCGACACCGTCAAACTCGACCGCGTATTCGTGCAACGCCTGGACCGGGAAAGCGGACGACGCCATATGGTCGAGCACACCATCCGACTGGCCCACTCGCTCGGCATGCGCATTACCGCCGAAGGGGTGGAGAGTGAAGCGGTGGCGTGCATGCTGCAGGACATGGGCTGTGAAATGGCCCAGGGCTTCCATTTCAGTCGCCCACTGTCCGCAGGTGCGTTCCAGCAATACTGCCAAGCTGCCTGATCTCCGCCCGGCAATCCTCGATCCGGGACTTTCCGCCCGTACCGGGCTCCGGTATGCTGAAGGCAAACCATAATCAGCTTGCCTGAGGAAGCGATATGTTCAGACACCTGCGCACCCTTTTCACACCACTGCTGCTATCGTTGGCCATGCTGCCGGCAAGCGCCACCCTGGCGCAAAACCAGCCCGTGCCCGACGCAGTCCAGAGCCGTATCGACAATGTGATGCCTGATGTGGTGGCCTGGCGCCGCGACATTCATCAGCACCCGGAACTGGGCAACCGCGAGTTCCGTACCGCCGGCATTGTCGCCGATCATCTGCGCGAGCTGGGCCTCGAAGTTCATACGGAGATCGCCCATACCGGAGTCGTGGGAATCCTGCGGGGTGACAGCCCCGGGCCGACCATCGCTCTGCGGGCCGATATGGACGCGCTTCCAGTAACCGAGGAAGTCGACCTGCCCTTCGCCTCGACCGTGCGCACCGAATGGTACGGACAGGAGGTCGGTGTGATGCATGCCTGTGGTCATGACAATCACGTGGCCATCCTGATGGGCGCAGCCCAGGTGCTGGCCGAAAGCCGTTCATCCCTGGCCGGTAATGTGATGTTCATTTTCCAGCCGGCCGAAGAAGGCGCCCCTCCGGGCGAGGAAGGCGGTGCTGAACTCATGCTGGAGGAAGGCCTGTTCGACCTGATGCGTCCGGAAGCCGTGTTCGGATTGCATGTCACACCGGCACCGGTCGGCAGCATTGCGGTACGCAAGGGTGGCATGATGGCCTCCAGCGACAGCTTTACCATCACCGTGCAGGGCCAACAGACACACGGCGCCCAACCCTGGGCCGGAATCGATCCGATTGTGGTCGCTGCACAGATTGTCATGGGCCTGCAGACCATTCCCAGCCGACAGCTCAACGCCACCACAACCCCATCCATCGTGACTGTCGGCGCCATCAATGGTGGTGTCCGCAACAACATCATTCCTGAATCCGTGGAAATGATCGGCACCATGCGCACCTTCGATGCCGACACCAGGCTGCAGATCCATGAACGGGTAGAACGCACCGCGAAACAGATTGCGGCCAGTGCCGGCGCAAGCGCTGAGGTCGACATCAGCCTGGGTTATCCGGTCACCAGCAATGATGCGGACCTGGTCGATCGTATGGAACCCACATTGCGCCGGGTGGCTGGAGAGGCCTTTTCGGAGGCGGCTCTATCGACCGGCTCCGAGGATTTCTCCTTCTATGCTAATGAAGTGCCCGGCCTGTTTTTCTTTCTCGGGGTCGCCCCGGATGATCCAGAGATGGTTCATCCCAACCACTCACCTCGTTTTTACGCAGATGAACGCGGTCTTCCGGTGGGTGTGCAAGCCATGACCGCACTTGTATTCGATTATCTGGACGGACAGTAGTCCGGCCAGTGGCCCGACTTCCCTCAAGCCGATAACAGAGGAGCGCCATGACACACAACAGACACCGTTCAAAGCAATCAATCAGCACACTCAATCGCCGTGAGTTGCTCAGGCTCGCACTGGGTGCCGGCATCGGCATCAGCAGTGGTGTGCTGGGCATGGGCAGCGCATTCGCACAGCGCACCGTGGAAAGGCTGCCGATTGAAAGCAAAACCATTCCATCAACCGGAGAGCGGGTACCATTGATCGGTATTGGCACCGCACGCCGCTTTACCGTGGACATTGATGACGACGCCGCCATGGATCCCTTGCGCGAAGTGGTGCGCCAATTGCCCATACTGGGTGGCAACATGATTGACACAGCACCCTCTTATGGCAATGCCGAGGAAGTCATCGGCCTATTGATGCAGGAATTCAACAATCGAGAGGAGATTTTCCTCGCCACCAAGGTTCGCCAGCAGGACACCGCCGATGCCCTGCAGGAAATCGAGGACTCCTTCCGCCTGCTGCAGACCGATGTCATTGACCTGCTACAGGTACACAACCTCGTCAATGTGGAAAACATGCTACCCATACTGCGGGAGATGAAACAGGAAGGACGTATTCGTTACTACGGCATCACGACATCATTCCCCGGGCAATATGAGGACTTCGAGCGGGTCCTGGCAACCGAGGAGCTGGACTTCATCCAGGTCGACTACGCCATTGACAATCGTGAAGCCGAAGAGCGTATTTTGCCCCTGGCGCGCGATCGTGACGTGGCTGTGCAGACCAACCTGCCCTTCGGGCGCGGTCGTGTATTCGAAGCATTCGGTGATCAGCCCATTCCGGAATGGGCTGCCGAATACGATATTGACAGCTGGGCGCAGTTTGCGCTCAAGTACATCGTGTCGCACCCGGCGGTCACCTGTGCCATTCCCGGCACGGCAACCCTGCGTTATCTGGAGGACAATCTGGGAGCCTCGCGGGGCCGGATGCCTGATGAAGCCACCCGACAACGCATGGCCGACCTGATCGCATCAGCCTGATCTGCCCATGGCCCAGGCGTTGAGCGCCTTTTATCAGCGCTCAGCGCCTGGGCCACTTCCGGAACAACCGCGCTATCAAAAATCGAACACGGCAATCAGTGAAAAGTTGTTTCGGCTGCGCTGCCCGCGTCGATTCTCGTAGCGCTGGTACTCGACCATCATCCGCTGACCCGGCTGGAAAAGTCGGGTAAGACCGATGCTCCAGGAACCAGTGATCGAGTCATTGATGGGATGATTCATATTGGTATCGAATTCATGATCAATCATCAATTCCCCGGAAGCGTTCCAGTTGTCATTCTCACCAAATGTTGCGGAGAAATTCAGGCCGGTACGGACGATACCCAGACGCTGTGAATTGCCGAAGGGTTCTTCCGGGGTCTGGCCCAGACTGTTTTCACGCGGTGAGTAGCCCAGTGCAAGGTATTGCAAGGCACTATGCCAGCGCAGCTGACTTCCTTCGGGCAACCAGTCCAGCTGGCGACGATCATAACGGGCAATGGCCTCGAGATTGACGTATTCCCTACGGAGCTTCACATCCCGATCAATATCCAGGAAGGTATCCCCCGTCGGTACCGTGACGAGACTTTCGCCACTGTAGGTGAAATAATCATAACGCGTGGCGAATGACCATGTGTCATTGTAAACAACACCGGCATCCAGCCTTGGTCCCCAGGCGCGCCCATCACTGCTACCGTTGACAAAGCGCAGATCCGAATCGGTGTTCTCACCGGCCAGCCCCAGGCTGACGAAAGAATAACGGCTCGGCGCATACAGCAAGCCAAGGTCGATACGATCATTACGGCTTTTGACCGCATTTTCCTCATCGCGCCAGGCCACCCGTCCCAGAGCACGCAAGAACAGGGGGCGATCCAGGCCCGAAATTTCCAATGGAATCAGGGAATCATTCTGGGCCACATAGGAATCAACGTGGGAGTTGATATCGCGCCGACGCAGATCGGGATTCTCCGCCCGACCCTGCTCATAGAGACGATTACTCATCTGGTAGGCTACCGCCCGATTGACCAGTTCACCCAGATCGGAACCAGATGAGTAGGAGCGCCGCAATCCGGCCTGCCCCATATTGGCCATCCACATGCCACGCTCGGCAGCCGGGGACTGGGCCTGCGAGGGACCGCCGTAAATAAGGCTCATGGTGCCAGCCAGTGAGATGAAGAATCCGGTAAATCGTCTGCGACTACTGAACTGCACGACAGAGGCTCCCTACCGTTTTTCAAGAATCAGGCTGCCAATGGAATAACCTGCCCCGAAGGAGCAGATCACACCCTGCTCGCCCGCTTGCAGATCTTTATTATGTAGATGAAAAGCGATGATCGACCCGGCCGATGCCGTGTTGGCATATCGGTCGAGCACAATTGGCGCCTCACTCTCTTCCGGCACCCGTCCCAGCAGTTTCTTGGCAATCAGCTGGTTCATGTTCAGGTTGGCCTGATGCAACCACCAGCGACGCACATTCGAGGGTTGCAACTCATGTTGCTCAAGATGACCCCGGATGTGCTCCGCAGCCATCGGGCAGACATCACGGAACACGGCCCGGCCTTCCTGATGGAACAGCTTGTCCGGTGCAAAGGGGTCACCACCATAGGCATGCGACATGTAGCCGAAGTTGGAGCGGATGGTGTTTGCGTATTGGGTGCGTGCCCGGGTACCCAGTATCCGGTACTGATGCTCACTGACGGCGGTATCTCCCCGCTCGATCACCACCGCGGTGGCCACATCACCAAAAATGAAGTGACTGTCACGATCGCGGTAATTGACCTGGGGAGAAACCAGCTCCGGATTGATCACCAGTACGGCCCGTGCGGTACCACTGCTCACCATCTCATAGGCCCGGTGCAGGGCAAAGGTGGCGGCCGAACAGGCGACCAGCATATCAAATCCGAAACCTTCGATGCCCAGCGCATGCTGCACCTCGATGGCGATGGCCGGATAGGCCCGCTGCGTATAGGCACAACTGACAATCACCGCATCAATGTCCGCGGCTTCGCGACCCGAATGCTCCAGGGCATCCCGGGCAGCCGCCAGGGCAATCTCTGCCTGGTGACTCAGTTCATCCTCCCCGCGCTCAGGAATCAGCGGTCGCATCACATCGATATCGAGAATACCATCCTTGACGTATACGTGCCGCTGTCGTATCCCGCTCGCCTTATGGATGAACTCGGGATCGGAGCGCATGACTGGTTCACGTTCACCTGCTTCGATCTCCGCCTTGTAGGTCTCGTTAAAACGATCCGCATAGGCATTGAGAGCAATCACCAACTCTTCGTTGGTGACCACGTGCTCGGGTGTCCAGAGGCCGGAGCCGCTGATAACCACTTCATCACAACGCTGTGCCGGTGTCGTCATCGGCTTCACTCCGTTATCGCTGCGTAGGTCAGGGCCTTGAATCGGGCCCGCAAGGGAATCTGCACATTCATGTGCTGGATCATGACCACAGCGGCCAGTTCTTCGACCGGATCAATCCAGAAGATGGTGCCGGCAGCACCACCCCAGTAATACTCGCCTTCTGAACCCACCACCCCGGTGCGAGTGGTGTCTTCAACCACCGCAAAGCCCAAACCAAAACCCGTGCCATCGACAAAACCGGGCAATTGGTCCCCCGGGTGCTCGCCTGCGTCACCGAAAATGCCCGGCAGATGGTTCTGCACCATGTACTCCAGGGTCTTTTTACCAATGATGCGTTGACCATCCAGCACACCGCCGTTCACCAGCATCTGGCTGAATCGCATATAGTCTTCCGTGGTCGACAGCAGACCGCCACCGCCGGAATCGAAGGTCTGGCGATTGACGAAATTGCTGCTGTCCGGATGATCACTGATCTCCAGCTCGCCCGTGGCCGGATTGAAGGTATGGTTGGTACCGAATCGTTGCACCTTTTCTGCTGGCACCTCGAAGAAGGTGTCGTGCATCTGCAGGGGTTCGAAAATGTGATCATGCATGAACTCCCCCAGGGGCTGACCGGATACCACTTCAACCAGCGCTCCCAGCACATCGGTGGCCACACTGTAGTGATAGCGAGTACCCGGCTGGTATTGCAGCGGAAGTTCGGCCAGACGGCTGATCAGCTCCGTGTTGGACGGACTGCTCATGACCTCGGCACTGCGATATTGACGGTCGACGAGGGTATCCCCGAATACTCCGTAGGTCAGGCCGGCCGTGTGGGTCATCAACATCTGGACGGTCATGGGACGATCCTGTGGTTCCAGAACCCCGCCGGCTCCCACCACCCGAAGGTCATTAAAGCCTGGCAGGTAGTCGCCTACCGGATCGGTGATCTGAAGATGCCCCTGTTCCGCCAGCATCATCACCGCCAGGGTCGTGATCGGCTTGGTCATGGAGTAGATGCGGAAAATACTGTCCGACTCGACCGGAGCCCCCGTATCCATGCGCAGCTCGCCATAGGTTTCGAAATGAACCACTTCTCCACGACGGGAAATCATGCTGGTGGCACCGACCAGCTCACCACTGTCGACATGACCCTGGATGAACGGCGCGATACGGTCGAGCCGTTCCGAAGACATGCCGACCGTTTCCGGTTCGGCATGGGACAGGTTGTCGGCTGTCGCCAGGGTACCGGCAAAAGCCAGGTACAGGACAGCAACAGACGTTGCGGCAATGCGCTGTCGCATGAAAAATCTCCCCTTGGTTGTTTTTTGGCTTTGTCCCGATGATACCCCAGTCATGATGCTTTGGTAACACCTGTGGCCGGCAATGACCAGACAACACAGTTGCGACAATCTGCCACTGGGACAATGTGCCACATTGGCAAATCCAGAAGCCCCCTTACTATTGTCAATAGCACATTAAAGGGAGCGAACCGGATGAAAATGACACGCAAGACACTACCACTGGCAATCGCAGCACTGATATCCCCCATGGCCATGGGGGAAGACAGCACGGTGCCAGTTGAAGAAATGGTCATCACCACTGTCCGTATGTCGGAACCCCTGCGCGTGGTGACCGACCCCAGGCAGCCCCGACAACCGCTGCCGGCCCATGATGGAGCGGATTACCTGAAAACCATCCCCGGTTTTTCCGTGGTGCGCAAGGGGGGCGCAGACGGTGATCCGATCTTCCGCGGCATGGCCGGCTCACGCCTGTCCTTGCTGGTCGATGGAGAGACCGTGCTGGGCGGTTGCGGGCACCGCATGGATCCCCCCACCGCCTACATTTTCCCGGAATCCTTTGACAGCATTGAAGTGATCAAGGGTCCGCAGAGCGTACAGCACGGCCCGGGGAATGCCGCCGGGGTGGTGCGCTTCGAACGCAACCGCGCACCGGTCACAGAAAGCGGTTGGGATGTGCACGCCAGCGCGCTGGGCGCGAGCTTCGGTCGTCACGATGAAGTCATCGACGCGACGTACAAGAACCCCCGCTTCCAGCTCCGTGGCACAGCCACCAATGCCAGCCAGAACGACTACCGCGACGGGGACGGCACCCGCATCCACTCCAGTTACAATCGCCGCAGCGCACAGGTCTCCGCTGCCTGGACCCCGGACCAGGATAGCTTCCTGGAGCTGTCGGGTGGCGTCAGCGACGGCGAGGCCGCCTATGCCGATCGGGGTATGGATGGTTCCCTGTTCGATCGTGAACATCTTGGCCTCAAGGCCTCTTTCGACAATATCTCGCCCCTGATCAACAAGATCGATACCCAGGTGTATTATCAGTACATCGACCACGTGATGGACAATTACAGTCTGCGCAGCTTACCCGAGGGTGCCAAGCAACGCGCCATGAACCCGGATCGCGAGACCCTCGGCGGCAGGCTAGCCACCACCCTGCGGACCAGTGCCGAACTCGAATGGGTGCTGGGACTCGACGTCCAGCACAATGAGCATAGCAATCGGGGCAGCATGAACCAGATGATGATGCCGTATCAGCAGATGACCCGGCAGACCGATGCGCAGTTCCGCCAGAACGGCCTGTTTGCTGAATCATCCTGGGATTTCCGTCCTGATCAGAGCATCAAGGCAGGCCTGCGGGCAGACCACTGGACCGCCCGGGACCAGCGTCAGCAAGTGGCCCTTGGCATGATGGACTCAGCACCCAATCCCTCCGCCGGACAAAGCCGCAGTGACACGCTGTACAGTGCCTTCCTGCGTCACGAAATGCAGCTCGAAGCATTGCCGGCCATGCTCTATGCAGGTCTGGGGCATAACGAACGTTTCCCCGATTACTGGGAAATGATCAACAAGGAGAGTGTAGACAGCCTCAGCGCCTTCAACATTGAAAGCGAGAAAGTGACCCAGCTTGATGTGGGACTGGTATACAGTCACAACCGCATCAACGGCAGCTTCTCGTTGTTTTACAATGAAATCAATGACTTCATCCTGATCGATTCCACCGTAATGAAACCAACCATGGGTGGGATGATGGGCATGAACATGCGCTCTGCCACCGTGGCCCGCAGCATCGACGCACGCAGCTATGGCGCCGAGGCGGACGTGACCCTGGCATTGGCGGACAACTGGCGTACTGAAATGACGCTGGCCTCGGTCCGGGGTCGCAACAAGACTGACGACCGGGCACTGCCACAGCTCCCTCCGCTGGAAGCCACTGTGGGATTGCACTACGACGATCGTCGTTGGTCTTTCGGTGGCATGGTCCGCGCCATCGCCGCCCAGAATCATGTCGATCCTGGTCGCGGAAATATCGCCGGTCAGGACATCGATATCACAGGCAGTGCCACGGTGCTGTCGCTGAACGCCGGATGGCGTCCCAGCGAGGCCCTGCTGTTCACCGCTGGTATCGACAATGCACTGGACCACAGTTATGCCGAGCATGTCAGCCGGGCCGGCGCCTCCATTCCAGGTTTCGACCAGACGCAGCGTGTCAATGAACCGGGACGCACCCTCTGGCTGAAGGCCCAGTTCACTTTCTGATGCCCGCAGCCCCTCGCCCCCCCAGGGGGTGAGGGGCTGCCGTCGCTCACTGGCGCAGCTCCAGGGTACGGATAGTCCGCGCTGCGATGTCTTCCTCGTGGAAAGGCAGGTCCAGCCACTGGCCCTGTGAGTAGAGCCATGTCTGATCGGCATAGTGCGGCGATTCCGGGTTGTCGGACTGCGAGTAGGACAGCAGTCCACGCGGATCCACGCGACCATTCTCGTCCCAGCCCACCACCTGCATATAACTGTTGCCGTGCACAATCGGCGTGTATCCGGCATCCGGCTGCAATTGACTGACAATCATGCTCCACATGCCGGCCCAGCCTTCGCCGCCGGGGATGGCGATCCGCTCGCCCTGTTTCTCCTCGTACTGGATTTCACCCAGTTCAGCATCCAGCGCAATACCATGCTCCTCCAGCCGTTGCTGCCCGCTGGCCAGGGACACAAGCAAGGCTTCACGCACTTCAGGATCATCCGTGTTCAGCTGACGCGGCGTCTGGACCGGTTCATCGGCGTCGAAAGGCACTGCATACAGATTTTCCAGGGTCATGGCCTGGCGCCAGAACTCACGCCAGACATGGGCACCCCGGCTGTTGTTGGCAGCCCGGCGATCCCAGGCTGTCAGCACTTCACAGGAAGCAGAAACATCCACTTCCGTATCGTCGACTTGCACTGATCCGGCCCCGTCGCAAAGGGCCAGCAGGTCATCCAGCAGCAGCTCGGCACCGAAATTGCGATGCGCGAACAGTGCGTCCTGCAGCATCCGGGAACTGACGCCGCCCTGCTCTGCCAGCAGTTCCGCCACAAACTCATGGCCGGCGCGACTGCGCAGGCTCTGCACGCCGCGCTCGGGCCCGATGATGGGAGAATAGCCTTCCAGCGGCGCGTCCGGATTGCTCAACCAGTAACTGTCATTGGAATTCGAAACGTAGTCGCTGCGCCGCAGTCGCGGCATGTCCTCGGCCGGCATCACGCCACGGATCGCGGAGCGCGGATCATCACGCCATTCGCAGGCCGGATTGCTGCCGTCGAGGATCACCACGCGGGGCGGCAGTCCCTCCGGGGCCGCGTCACAACGTGACAGCAATTCCTGATCCACATTCGGCACCACACTGATATCCGCATAATAAGCCGTGCCATGACGATCGGCCGCGACGGTGTTGGTCCAGGCATTGCCCTGCATATGCAGCGCTGCTTCGACATCATCAATGGACTGCGCCATCCACATGGCCTCGTACATGGCGCTCGCATGGGTGTTATAGAGATTGGCATCGCGCACGGCAAAAGCGCGCTCCTGCGTCCAGGGAAGCTGATCGGAACTGACCACCGGACCGTAGTGTGTCATGTAGACGAGATGCTCCGCACCCTGCACACTGCCGTCTTCCTGCAGCACATCCACCGTCACCCGCCGCGTTTCCATCTCCCGGTAATCATCCCCATAGCGATACCGCAGCGGATCTTCCGGGTCCAGCTCCAGGGCGTAGAAAGTCGAGCGCAGGCCGGTAGACACGGTGTGTGTCCATGCAATGTCATGATTGAAGCCGATAGCGATCCGGTCTGTCGTGTACAGGCTCACACCCATGACATCAAGTTCACCCGGAATCCGGGTATGGATCATGTGGAAGCGTGAGGAACCACGCCAGGGATAATGCGGGTTGCCCAGCAGCAGGCCATTGCCGGTGGCGGTGACATCGCTGCCCATGGCCACGGCATTGCTGCCGTATCCACGCGGTGGTTCAAAATCACTCTGCAGACTGGCCACCGCTTCGCCCGGGGGCGCGGCATTGGCCATCTCACGAATGAAGTTGCCCAGGCCATAGCGGATGCCGACACCGATGGTCAGGCGATCCACATCATCAACCGTCAGGGGCTGTACCCAGTCCGCATCGTCGCAGGCGGCAGGGAGACTGTCCGCATGGTCGCGCAAATATCGGTTGTAGCCGGCCACATAGCCGGAAGAAAACTCGGTGGACCGTTCACTCTGCGCATCACGAAAATAAGCCAGCATGTCCGCATCCAGCATGGCCCGGTGAAAGATGTCACTCGCCCGGTTGGCGGCGTCCGGACCAAAATGAAGCGACAGCTGCCCATTGACCATCAGTACATCCCGGGCGATGGTGCAAATCGCATCAGTGGCGGTCGCGTAGGCAAAACCATATCCCAGACTACCCCGGTCTTCGGCTTCCACATGGGGAATGCCATGATCGGTCCAGCGGATGTCCACCACATAGTCATGATCCGTATCCGGGGTGACGGATGTCTCCGGGGCCGGATCGGATGGTTCGTTGCAAGCGGCCAGCGACAGGGCTGCGGCCAGGCAGGCCACCCGGTACCCGGCTCCGGACAATGTTCTGATGCGCATGTGCTATCCCCTTCTGTTATTGTTATTACGATGACTATGCTCGGAGCATACGAGCGCCACCCGGGGAAGTCAAAATACATGACCCGTCGGTCAGGATACGGAAGACCGCCCGGATTGGAAGAGCCTGTTCAATCCGGCAGTGGCAATTCTTCGTATAATCGCGCAGAATAAGTCTGATCGAACACGCGAATATACAATTCAGGAGTTACGTATATGAAGAAGTTGACTGGCCTTTCCCTGGCCCTTGCCGCCCTGCTTTCCCTGCCCGCCGTAGCCCAGATGGAACGCCAGAGCGCACCGGAAGATGCCCGAGTCTACATTGTATCCCCGGCTAACGGGGCTGTGGTTCCTACCACCTTCACCGTGATCTTCGGCCTGAGTGGCATGGGTGTGGCCCCCGCCGGCATGGACATGGACAATACCGGACACCACCACCTGTTGATCAATGGCGAGTCCACACCGGACATGGACGTATCGATGGGTGATGAAGTGATCCATTTCGGCCTCGGTCAGACCGAAACCACCGTGACACTGGAGCCAGGCGAGCATACGCTGCAATTGATCCTGGGTGACTACCTGCACATCCCACATGATCCACCGGTCATGTCACCGGTCATCACGGTCACCGTCAAGGAGTGAACCAGCTTTCCTGCATGGCCAGTGTCGTGTCGTCGGCACTGGCCAGCAGATCCAGTTGTGGTCCCGTTTTTGGCAGCGCCCAACGGAAAAAATACTGTGCCGCCTGCCGCTTCCCGGCATGAAATTCTGAATCCTTCCCCGCCGCAGCCAACAACTGCTCCAGCCAGATCCAGGCCACCACCAGGTGACCGAACACCTCCAGGTACAGACTGGCATTGGCCAATCTGAGTCGCGCATCGTCAATCGTATGCAGCCTTGCGGTGACCTCCTCCAGACGCTCCAGCTTCGATTCCAGCAATGCAGCATGAACCGCCATTGTACTGTCCTGTCCCACACGTGCGATTGTGGCGCGCATCGTATCCAGTAGCAGCCTGAATCCGGCACCGTTCTGCATCACCACCTTGCGACCCAACAGATCCAGGCCCTGGATACCATGCGTGCCCTCATGGATCGGATTGAGTCGGTTGTCGCGCCAGAACTGCTCGACATTATAATCCCGCGTATAGCCATAACCTCCCAGCACCTGTATGGCCAGGTTATTGGCCTCAAGGCACCATTGGGACGGCCAGCTCTTGGCTATCGGAGTCAGCAGATCGAGCAACAGTGTCGCCCGTCGCTTTTCATCAGCAGCCGCATTGCGTTCGGTGTCCACCAGGCGGGCACAATACAGGTTAAGCGCCAGGGCTCCCTCGACCCAGGATTTCTGTGCCAGCAACATGCGACGCACATCGGCATGCTGGATGATGGGCACCTGTGCAGCGGCCGGATCCTTGGCATCAGGCAGTCGCCCCTGCGGACGCTCGCGCGCATAATCCAGGGCATGCAGGTAGCCGGTATAGCCAAGTGCCGTGGCACCCAGGCCGACTCCGATACGGGCTTCGTTCATCATGTGGAACATACAAGCCAGACCCTGGTTCGGCTCACCAATCAGCCAGCCAACCGCGCCTGCTTCGCCGCCGGGACGAAACTGTTCCTCACCAAAGTTCAACAGCGTATTCGTCGTTCCCCGATACCCCATCTTGTGATTGAGGCCCGCCAGCACCACATCATTTCGCTCTGCCGGCTTGCCTTCCCCATCCAGCAGGAATTTGGGCACCAGGAACAGTGAAATGCCACGCACGCCGGGCGGGCTGCCAGGAATCCGCGCGAGTACCAAATGCACTATATTCTCAGACAATTCATGTTCCCCACCGGAGATCCACATCTTGTTGCCAAACAGGCGATAACTGCCATCTTCCCGTGCTTCTGCCCGACAACGGATATCGGCCAGCGACGAGCCAGCCTGGGGTTCCGACAGGCACATGGTGCCAAAGAAGCGCCCTTCCAGGATGGGACGCACCCATTGCTCGATCTGCTCCGCCGTGGCAAAAGTCTGCAACAGATTCGCATTACCAATGCTGAGGAAGGGATACGCGGCAGTGGCCACATTGGCCCCCAGGAACCAGGCAAATCCGGCTTTTTCCACCAGGGTCGGCAACTGCATGCCACCCAGTTCGTAGTCCTGGCCAGCCGCCACCAGCCCCGCTGCGGCAAAGGTGTCCAGGGCCGCCTTGACCTCCGGAATGATGTGCACCCGCTCACCATCAAACCGGGGTTCATTCAGGTCATTCTTGCGGTTATGACTGGCAAAGTGTTCAGTGGCGATCTGTTCGCAAAGATCGAGCACCGCATCAAAGGTCTCGCGGGAATGATCGGCATATCGTGGCCAGGCGGTGAGCGCCTCGGCATCCAGCCATTCATAAAGGAGAAACTCGAGATCGCGGCGGGAAAGTATCAGGGAAGTCATGGGTATCGGTACCGGAACAAAAAGGCGGCAGAGGCCTGGTGGGCGACACCAGGCACTGATGCCGCCCCCGGGGAACTGAGAGGGTCACGCGTCCATTCAGGCCAGCGTATAACCATCCATTTCCAGTTTGGCACGGACCACTTTCTTGTCCATCTTGCCGGTTGCTGTCAAAGGAATGCTTTTCGCGAACAGGACATCATCCGGCAACTGCCACTTGGCAAATTTGTTGGCACAATGCTCGAGCACCTGCTCCTTGCTCACCTCGGCTCCTTCCTTGAGCACAACCATGGCCACTGGACGCTCATCCCATTGTGGATGCGGCTGGGCCACCACACAGGCCTGGGCAATCCCGTCCATTCCGGCAATATGATTCTCCAGATCCACCGAGGAAATCCATTCACCGCCGGACTTGATCAGGTCCTTGGAACGGTCAGTAATGATCAGGTAGCCTTCACGATCGATCTTGGCCACGTCGCCGGTAATAAGCCAGCCATTGTGGAACTTGTCCGGCTGGGGATTCTGATAATACTCCGAACAGACCCAGGGTCCACGAATGAGCAGTTCACCAAAGGCTTCGCCGTCATGTGGCAGGGGTTTGAAGTTTTCGTCGAAAATTTCCAGCTCCACGCCCGGAATGGGCAAACCGGCCTTGGCCTGATTCGCGGCGCGCTGGTCATCCGGTGTGTCCAGGTGTTTGCGTTTGCCAGTTCGACGGCTGATGGTCGCCAGCGGACTGGTTTCGGTCATGCCCCAACCCTGCACCATCTCCACGCCGAGTTCATCCCAGAACCAGCTGATCAGGGACGGCGGCGGCGCCGAACCGCCACAGGTCAAGCGCTCCAGCGTCTTGAAATTGTATTTGCCGGGATTGGCCTCTAGCAGGCCCTTAACACCCTGCCAGATCGTCGGCACACCAGCGGAGATGGTCACGTTCTCGCTGATCATCATCTCTGCAAGTCGATCCGGCACCATAAAGCGGTGCGGGAACACCTGTTTCATACCCAGCATCGTGGCAGCCCAGGGCAGGCCCCAGGCATTGGCATGGAACATCGGGACAATACCGCACACCGTGTCGGTGGCAGAAAGGTTCATCACGTCAGTCATACAAATGGCGATGGTATGCAGGTAGTTGGAGCGATGTGTGTACATGACCCCTTTGGGCTTGCCGGTGGTGCCACTGGTGTAACACAGGCCCATCGGCGCGTTCTCATCCAGCTGCGGCCAGTCATAACGATTCGGCTTGCCGCGGATGAAGTCCTCATAATCCATGGCATTGGGCAGGGTCGTGGACCAGCCTTCCAGGCCAGGCTCCGTGGCGACAATGATACGTTCGACCGAGGGCATACGACCGGCCAGCTTCTCCAGTGCCGGTAGCAGATCAGCATCCACAATGATGATCCGGTCCTTGGCATGGTCGATGATGTATTCAAGATCGTTCGGTGCCAGCCGGATGTTCAGGGTATGCACGACAGCGCCCATGCAGGCGATGGCATGGTAGGCTTCCAGGTGCCGGGATCCGTTCCACATGAAGGTGCCGACCCGATCGCCCTCTTTGATACCGGACTCTTTCAGGGCATGGGCCAACTGATGCGCGCGGTCCCGCGTCTCTGCCATCGTCTGTCGCCGGACACCGTCAGTGGTCGCCGTGACGACTTCCACATCCGGCTGCAGCGCGGCCCCCCGGTCCATCAATTGATGCATCAAAAGAGGAGTCTGTTGCATTGTCATAGTTATAGTACTCCGTATCACGGTAATGGTGGCGCGGCTTTTGCGGGAGCTGTCCCGGAGCCGTTTCTGCAATTCAGGCAGGAAGACTAAACCAGCTGCTGGCCCGTTTCAATAAAGAAGATGAACCGATTCATCAACAGAGCCGATCCGTGTGACCGCTCGACCGAGCGATTGATCGGTACCACCCATCGCTTTGACGATGTACGCACTGATCCGGGCATGTCATGTTCGCGTATCCGATCAACAAACCCGCAACGGGGCCGTGCACACGAGGATATAATGAAAACAGGCAAAGCCGCTGTAATACTCATCGCCGTGCTGCTGACCGCAGCCCTCTTCGCATGGGCCGGCAGTCACGGCGGAATCCGGGTCGCCGGGCTGCCCCTGTTTGCCGGCTGCGTCATGCTTGCTTTCCTGATTCAGTGGCTGGCCTTCCTGCCCGCCTGGCTGGGGCACACTGAGCGATTTTTCGACCTGGTGGGCAGCAGCACCTACATTATTGTAATACTCCTGGCCCTCCTCCTGGGAGGAGCCCGCGATCCCCGCTCTGTCCTGCTCACCCTATTGGTCTGCTTCTGGGCTGTCCGGCTGGGCACGTTCCTCTATATACGGGTCCATCAACAGGGCGGCGACGGTCGATTCGACAGCATCAAACACTCATTCAAGCGTTTCTTCATTACCTGGAGTCTGCAGGGACTTTGGGTGGTCATCACCACGGCGGCTGCGCTGGCCGCCATAACATCGACCGCAGCGGTGCCAATGGGATTTGTGGGTCTGCTGGGCCTGTGCCTTTGGTTGTCCGGATTCTTGATGGAAACCATTGCCGATCAACAGAAACTGCGCTTTCGCTCCCGACCCGAAAACCGTGACACTTTCATCCATCACGGACTGTGGGCCTGGTCCCGCCACCCCAACTACTTCGGGGAAATCCTGCTCTGGTGCGGCATTGCCCTGATCGCCCTGCCAGCCCTGCAGGGCTGGCAATATCTGACCCTCCTGTCTCCAGTCTTTGTATTCCTGTTGCTGACCCGGGTCAGCGGCATCCCCCTGCTCGAAGCTCGCTCCGAAAAACGCTGGGGTGATGATCCCGCCTATCAGCAGTGGAAAAATCGAACCCCACGCCTGGTTCCCCGTCCGCCCCGCAAAGACTGACGCCCCGGGGCCGCAAGCTGGTATAGCACAGCAATAACTGCAAGAATGCGTTAAGGAACCTCTGAATAACAATGACGGAGCAGAGCATGGACATCATCGTATTCGGCGCAAGCAGTTTTGTCGGCAGGCTGCTCTGCCAGCATTTGTGGGAAGTGCACCGGGACAGCGATCTGGCCTGGGGCATTGCGGGCCGATCTGAAGACAAATTGCTGGCGCTCAAGGCAGAACTGGGTGCCAGCGATGAGCAGCTGCCGCATTTTGTTGCCGATGCCGGTGATGATGAGGCGCTGCACGCTCTTTGCAATCAATCTAGTGTGGTGGTTTCCACGGTCGGCCCCTACGCCCTGCATGGAGAACCACTCGTTCGTGCCTGTGTTGAAACCGGAACCGATTATTGTGACCTGACCGGTGAGGTGCAATGGATTCGCCGCATGATCATGCGTTATGAAGAGCAAGCGCGGGAAACCGGTGCCCGGCTCGTTCCCTGCTGTGGCTTCGATTCAATTCCATCGGATCTGGGGGTGTATTTCCTGCAGGAACACATCCGTTCGCAACACGGGCAGTACGCCCGCGAAGTCCGAATGCGTGTCAGCAAACTCAAAGGCGGTGTATCCGGAGGCACGGTAGCCAGTATGCTCAATGTCTACCGCGAAGCATCACGAAGTCCGGGACTGCGCCGTGAGCTGAATGATCCCTACTCCCTGTGTCCCGGAAATCACCCCTTCCGTGAACGCCAGCGTCAGGTTCACCTCGAATATGACAATGAACACAACAGCTGGATGGCGCCCTTCGTGATGGCTGCCATCAACACGCGCATTGTGCACCGCAGCAATGCACTCCGTGGAGCTGCCTACGGTGAAGATTTTCTTTATGAAGAAGCCATGCTCACGGGGGATGGAAGAAGCGGCGCCAAACGTGCCCGAAGACTCGGTGTGGGCCTGAAGCTGTTCAGCATCGGAGCCGCCATCGCACCAGGCCGCTGGATCATGCAGCGCTTTCTGCCCAAGCCCGGCGAGGGACCCACAACGGAAGAACGTGAGAACGGTCACTTCGAGATGCAGTTCACCGGCTGGATCGACAGGCAGACCAGGGTGAAAGCAATAGTGAGCGGAGTGCGTGATCCTGGCTACGGAGCCACCGGGAAGATGCTGGGGGAAGCGGCTGTCTGTCTCGCGCGCAATGCCGCAACAAAAAAGGCCAACGGCGGTTTCTGGACGCCGGCCACCCTGCTGGGCGAAGGCCTGATCACGGCGCTGGAGGAACGGGCGGGCCTCACCTTCAGGATATCCGACTGACTCCCCGCCAGACCCAGAAGGTGCAACCCGCACCGCTTCAGCAATCAATCATTGCCGGGCGTAGGTCCGCTCCAGAATGACTTCGCCATCGGAATTACGCTGTACCATCTCGATGGTGGGGCTTGCAGGCCCGAACAACCAGCGCAGGGTGAAAAACACACGGTTATCGGTCGGCGGCAAGGAAACGTAGGCACCAGCCAGGTTGGTGGAAGTCGAAATGCCGGCTCCATCCCACATGCAAGCGGCAACCCCCCTGGATTCCAGGCGGAAATACCGGTCACCGAACTGCGGTGACGGATCTTGCATTTCCGTGATGGTCAATCGGCATTCATCAGTACCCTGGGATACGTATACCCCTTCCATCTGCGCGATACCATGCTGACTGAATGCCAACAACGCGGCTGCGGCAGCAGCCGATGCGATTCTTCGAGATATACTCATCGATCAATTCCCCTGTTCGTCGGTTTAATGATTGTTATCAAGGATGTAACCCCATGATAATCAATGGACGAACAGGCGGCTTGATTTACATCAATCTCAATTGCCGTTGCGTTCCCGATGATCCATATCCTGCATCGCCAGATGTGCTGATTGGATTGCACTTTCCATCCAGGCCGGCCGGCGGCTGATCTGATCACCGATGAAATAGTGCCTCCCACCCGTAGGCTGCTGCAAGGTGCGGTAATGTGCCTCGGCCTCAGGCGTCATCTGTCCCCAGCGCGCCGAACAACCCAGCATGTGGTTGATACGGTGCCAGGCCACGGTGATCCCTTTCTCAGCCTGCTCCCGATACTCGGGGTGAATCTTCTCGCCTTGCGCAAGCAGATGCTCCATGCGCTCTTCCTGCTTCATGCGGGTGAAATGCATGCCGCCACCATAGTCGTAGGCAGCCAGCATTACCCCTTTCTTCTTGCCGATGCCATGCGGTGGATACCAGACCTGGCGAATCGGCTGGTTGGTCCAGGTTATGCCCCCGCCATAGATGTTCTGGTCTTCCCAGAACCGGCTGCGCATCTGGAACGCGGCCTTGAACGCCTCGCCACGCCGGATGTACTTCATCGCTTCCACATACTCGTCCGGGAAGTTGTTGGTGATTCCCACCATCAGATGCGTGGGAATACAGTTGAAACAGTAATCGGCTTCGATCAGATGACGCTCTCCGTCTTTCTGATACTCAACATCCACGCCATCGTCCTTGACTGTCACCGATGTAACCATGGCCCGGTAGCTGACCCGATCCCCCAGCTTGTTAGTGAAGCCACTGATGATCTTGTCCATGCCACCGGTCGGTTGCATAAGCACCGGCCCGGTTTCACCTTCGTTCTCGACCAGTACGGAACGCAATACACCGGGACTCGCCTTGAGCAACTCATGAATGTCCACCAACTCCTTCTGTTCCGGCACGGTCAGGAAACCACCAGAGATGTGACCGGCACGACCACTGCCAGTAAATCGGCCGTCCTGACCCAGATCCCCGAATTGGCGGAACACGGTCAACAGGCTTTCAACCTCTTCCTGGCTGAAAGGCTGATCCAGTTCGGTCTGGGTGAAAGCCTTGTACAACATCTCTGCCATGAAGCCGCGCATATTGGTGCTCACTTCAATATTGCGCATCGGCTTGCCATCATTGAAGTTGTCATCCTGAACCCAGGCCTGCTTGTTCTCATTGATGAACATTTCCAGTTCTACGCCCAGCTCACGACAGTAATGCAGCGTATTGGCATGAGTGCTGGGAAGTCGTGCCGCACCGGCATTGAAGTACAGGTGCGGCTCATCATCAAAATCACAGATCTGTGGATTGCCGATTTCATCAATCAGGTCGCCGTGACGATAGGTACGAATGCGTCCACCGGCTCTGCTGTTGGCCTCCAGCACCTGGCAGTCATAGCCGGCCTTGCCCAGTTCATATGCTACGGTCAGGCCGGAAATACCGCCACCGAGAATCACCACTTTGCGGCGTTTGTCGTTGAGCGGGGCAATCTCCGGGATGCTGGCCTGGGTGGTGGCTGGCAACAGGCCAAGGGCCCCGCCGACGCTCAATACTGTGGCTGTGCCGCTGGTGGCAGCCAAAAGACTCAGAAATTCACGGCGAGTAACTGGTTTTGTCACGAATCTAACCCTCTGTACGGTAAATACATTATCGCTACCGGCGGCCCGTTGGCGAGAATCCGGAGAATTCCCGATAACCGGGCGGCATTGCGGTCATCACCCCCGATTATGCAGGGAGCACCAGCAAAAAGTCCTGCCGGAAAGCTACCAAAAACCTACTAATTCAAGCTACGAGGCGCATGATACGGCATTCCTGCCGTTTCCGGGTAACCTGGATGAAGGCCTTCATCCAATGCACGCTCCAGGTGCGGCGATCACGGCGGCGCCCTTCTTCGGGGCAGACCGGAATCCGGCACATCGGACAAAGCAGGCTGAAATTGCCGATTAACGCTGGCCCTTATCTTGCAGGACCCCGATTGCGTCCTTGCGCGGAAGGTCGCAATGGAATCCCGAAGCCCTCACAGAACATCGGACCGGCCATACCCCCAGATTGCTTCAAAGCCCCGGGAGACGGCCCGATTTTGCTTGACCGGACCGGGTGTTTTTGATTGTATAGCAAAAAAGAACTGGACAACCATG
>PWQG01000035.1 GCA_003556835.1 Gammaproteobacteria bacterium | reverse complement strand
TGAAGGTGCAGTGGCTGGCGCTCAAGCGCACCGCCGGTCAATGGCCAAGCATTCGCGGTGCCCGCAGTCAGCAGCCCAAACCGCGCCTCACCTTCCGCCAGATCGTGGGCGGACAGGAGTTCTTCCTCGGCCGCTACTGGCGTTACTTTCGCCGCTTCGTGCTCAAGCGTGAAAAGACCATCTTCGAGCGATGACAGATCAGCCCTGATGAATGGTCTGAGAGATTTCCTGGGTTTCTGGGTGCTGGTCAACACCTATGCGCGCATGAAGCTCAAATCGGAGGCGCTCAAGACCTACCTGAGCTATTTGTGGTGGCTGCTGGAGCCAGCGCTGTTCGTCGCGGCCTTCTACTTCGTCTTTGCGGTCGTTCTCGATTTCAGAACACCGGATTTCGTGGTCTTTCTGGTGCTCGGAAAAATCCCGTATCTGTGGTTTGCCAAGTGCATCAATGGCGGCGCCAACAGCATTTTTGGTGGCCGTGACCTGCTGACGAATGCAGCCATACGACCAGAACTGTTCCCCATGGTCGACTTTTTTCAGAACATGTACAAGCAAATCGTCGCTTTTGTTGCTGTCCTGTTGTTTTTGCTGTTGCAGGGTCATTTCCCCAGCAGCCATTGGCTCTTGCTGCCCGTGATCGCCCTGACGCAGATGGCCGTGATGATGCCATTGGTGCTTGCCGCAGGCTGGATCAGTTCGCTGATTCCTGACGTCAAGATGCTGATTTCCATCCTGGTCCTGATCATGATGTTCCTGTCAGGCATTTTCTGGGATGTCAATGAGTTGCCCTCGCCCATGCGCGAGCAATTGCTGTTGTGGAATCCTCTGGCATTCTTGATTGACAGCTATCGACAGATTCTGCTCCACCAGTCCCAGCCCGACTGGCTTCACCTGGGCCTTCTTTTCTTTGGTGGACTTGTGGCTGCGGCTGCCTTATTCGGTCTCTACCGGCTCAGTCGATACATGCTGACCAACAAGGTGTTGTACTCGTGAGCGATTCACTGCTTACCGCGAAAAACCTGACGGTCGCCTTCCCAACTGGCAGTTGGTGGCATCGAAAGGGTGAATTCAGGGCCCTGGACGATGTCAGCTTTGACATTCGTAAAGGGGAAATCTTCGGTGTCATGGGACGAAATGGCTGTGGGAAGACGACGTTGCTCAGGGTGCTTGCGGGTGCGGCACGCGTCACATCCGGCGATATCGAAGAGCACACGCAACAGCCCCTGTCAAAAGCCTTGCTCAGCATTGGTTTTGGATTTGACCGGTACCTTACCGGGCGCGACAACGCCAAGCTAAGCGCAATGCTGCAGGGGCATTCCAGGAAACAGGCCGAAAACAGCCTGGAGGAAATCAAGGAGTTTTCCGAGTTGGAGGATTTTTTCGACCAGCCGGTCCTGCAATATTCCTCTGGAATGCGTTCTAAACTCGGTTTCGCCACGGCGATGACGCTCGATGTCGACCTGATGCTGGTCGATGAGACGCTGAGTGTCGGGGATGAAAACTTCAGGGACAAGGCCAAGGCGGCCATGATGGAAAAGATGTCAAGAAGCCAGGCCGTGGTGTTCGTTTCACACAATGCCGGCCTGGTCGACAGCCTCTGTCAACGAGCCATCTGGCTGGAAAAAGGCAGGGTTGAGGCGGCTGGGGATACGGCTTTGGTGGCCAGCAAGTATCAGGCCTTCATGAAAAAGATGCGTCAGGAAAAGAAACCAGGAATCGCAGCATGATCTCCCCAGCCAGCTACGCGCGTATCCAGCCTTTTGCCGTTCAAGGGCGGCAAACATATTAGATCGGTGTCTAGTCATGGGCGAAAATTCAGCTGGCAGAAGCTGTTCGGAACCAGCGCCGCCTCGCCACAGCCCGTGGTCACTTGCAGGGTGCTGTACGTCCACATCCCCAAGGCCGGTGGCTCGGCGGTCAATGATTACTTCAGCCGACGGCTGGGCCTGGAAAACTGTGCGATCCATGCCGAGGGCCTGCTGCGCGACCCTTCGGCTGATCTGTCGACGGTCAGCCAGAAGCAGTTTATTTCGGCGCATTTGACGCTCCCGCGCTTGCTGGAGCAGATCAATCAACCCGATCGTTTTGTCATGACTGTTCTCAGAAACCCCCTGGAGCAGACCGTGTCGCACCTGGCGTGGATGCGCTACCAGGCGGAAAAGAGCCAGGAAGCCGCTTTTTCGAAACTGCCGGAATATGTTCAGGAACTGGTCGGCAAGCTGGCTGAAACCGATCTTTCCGACCCTGAGGGCCTCGATGCACTGCTGGCCTCCCTTTGCCCTCGCGAGAGGTCCTTCTTCGATAACTGCCAGACCCGCTACTTGACCCGACAACTCAATGATCCGGTCAACGAATCGCAGTTGGCGCAGGCCATTCAGGGCTTGCAGGCATTCAATCTGGTCGGACTCGCTGAATACATGCAGGATCTGTTCGACTGCCTGTCCTGGCGGCTTGGTTTGCCTGGCGCTGATGGCGCTCGACGCGTCAACGTATCGCGAACCAAGTTTGGTTTGGATGCAAGCAATCCTGCAATTGGCGAGGTTCTGGAGCCCTATATCCGGTTTGACCGACAACTCTACGCCGAAGCCAAACTCCATTTTTTCTCATCCATGTTTCGCTTCTGGCAAGATGTCGAAAAATCCGGTGTGGATTTCATCAACCGCAAAACACTGGCCAGAGCGATGTCTGACAGAGCGGCCCGCTCGGTACAAGTGACTGGCGAGAAAGCAAGGTGAGCTGCCCGTGAGATTTGCTGGTCTGAAAATTATGTTCCTGATTCTGAGTCTGCTAACGCATCCTGCCGTCTCGGAAATTGTCATCACCCAGCCAGTCGACGGCGAACTGCGAATTGCGCAGGGGGAAGATTACGCCACCTATGTCATTGGTGATTTCTGGGATATGGACGCGCTGACCGATGTCAATCTGGCGGAGAGCTCCAATCTGTCGGACGTCGGATTGAACAATGGCGTGCTCTCGTTCCGCACGGTTCCCCGTCCTGGCAACCCTGCCAGGGCCGAACCCAACCTCTGGATGCTGTGGCCTGGTCTCCCCATCGCGTTCAACGGTCTGGAGAGAGGGGAGATGTACCCCATTGATACCGGGAGATTTCATGTTCTGACGATCAAGGTACGAATGTCAGATATTGATGGTCAGCCCCTGGCCGAGACCCAGCCTTTCATTGCGCGGTTCATGGAAGATGCAAACTGGACGGGCCCCGGAGCCTTGCCGCGTCGGATCGGGGTCACCTCGGAGCGGCGCAGCCGGTTCAACGATTGGACCATTATCCAATGGGATCTTGCAGACCCTGACAGCATGAACCAGACGACCGATTTCTTCTGGACCGATGCGCCTTTCATTCGCGGTCTCAGGCTGAATGCCACCAACAATTCCAACGTCCGAGTTGAAATTGACTGGGTCCGTTTGACCACTGGCCCGGCCAACGAAACCTCAACGACGGTTTCCTGGTCCGATAGTCAGGGCAGCGGGCCTTACTCGGTAATGATCAGTGATGGAGAGTTCACGCAGACCCTCGGCAGCGGCATCAGTACCAACAGTATTGATGTCGATCTTGGCCATTTGCCGGCTGGCAACTACCAGATCATCGTTTCCGACGGCACCCGCAGTGCTTCCAGTGAGATCGCGATCAATGACGTCCCCCTGTTGCACCTGACCAGCCCAAACATCCGTGGTGACCAGGCACGAGATTACGGCGCGGTTGTTACCGGGAACGCCTGGACCAGCATCGAAAGGGCAGATATCGCTGCCACCCCAGATTTGATCAGCGTCCGTTACGATAATCCCCCTGGAACTTTGACCGCACGTCCCACCAGCAGCGACCCCAGGATTCTTTTCAACACCCCGGAGCCGATTGACACGGCCTACTACAGAATGCTCTGCTACACCCTTGAGGTGAAAGGCCAACGCGATATCCAGAGGGGATCGGTGGCCCGCCTGCTCTGGGGGGATGACCAGACCAGCCTGGACACTAGCGCGGACATCGTCGTCCAGGAAGGGTTGAATGAATACTGCGTCGGCGACCTTGCCGAGATGCGTATGGACGTGTCCGAACCCCCGGGTGCCAACTGGGGCTGGACGGGAATGGTGGACTTCATCCGTTTTGACCCTCATGAATTTCCGGTATCGTCACAATGCCAGACCAATCCGACTCCCGTCGCCTGCCGCGACATTCGCCTGGACAGCTTCGTGCTCGCACCGTTTCATGAGGCGGAAGGCAGCTTCACCATCACCTGGCAGGCCAGCGACGGGGACGACGATGCTCGGATCAGCCTGTACTACGACCTGGACGACCAACCCTTCAATGGCAACGAAGGGGTCATCGTTTTGGACTTGGCCATGTCTGCCGCAGCGGGAAGCTTCGAATGGAATACGCAAGCCGTCCCGCCGGGGGTCTACCGGGTGCTGGCCGTCATCGATGACGGGCTCAATCGCACGGTCCGCTACAGCACGGGCCCGGTCCGGGTTCTGGGCGTCGACACCAGCAAGATCTTCAAAGACCGGTTCGAATAACGGCCAGCTACAGCCATGGCCAGCGGCTTGTTAAAATGAACAACGTGTGGCAGTTCCAGAAGTCGTCGGATAACATCGGTGTGCATGCCTTGGTGAGGGACACCCAAGAGCGGTCGTGTTCCCTAACGAAGAATCCATCACGCAGGGAAACGGGGTTGTGAAGTGGTTCACGAAAACAGCAGCGTAATTGGATATTCCTATCGTTTCAAGCCGGCAGAGTCCTCGTTAAGCATGAATCAACCGCAACTCCCAGAGGCACCCAAGCAATCGCCCGTTGCCAGCGCGCCGCTGCGTCTGATGCCCGTCAGTGCTTCGGCAGCAGTGCAGTCCAGGATATTGCCGTTACTGCATGCGGCGGGTCTGGATGGCGCAGACAATGGCGCCGGGCTGCCCGGGGCCCCGATGCTGCTAGCTCAAAAGGACATTGGCGGGTTGGAACAACTTTCGGATCGGGTGTCGGCTTCGCCCGATGTTCACCTGCTGGTTTTCGTTCCCATCCCGATTCTCGACATCGCGCGGCGCATGGCCGATGGCAGCGCACCGAGGCAGGCGCTGAGCCAGTGGCTGGATGAGGCGGGCAAGATATTGACACTGGTGCGCTCCTTCCGGCGCCGAAGCAGCGTATTTTTTTTCGAAGCGGCGCTCAGCAACCCAGGCGGCTTTGTCGGGGCGCTGGGCCAGCGTTTGCATCTTGAACTGGACTTTCGCGAGCCCGAAGACCTGACTCCGGAACTGCCCAAAGCCGTGCTTCGGATGCTGGCCGAAAACGCCCTGTGGCAGTCGCCCGAGGCGCGCAATCTCGCCGCCGAACTGGAAGCCACGGCGCTGCCGATTCCGACAAAGCAAGATTTCCTGCTGCCCGCTGCCGACCAGGTCTTCAGCGAATACCGAAAAACGGTGGACACCCCGGCCCAGATGGCGCGTGAACTGCGCGAGGAAAACGGCCTGCTGTTGGAGCAACTGCAGCGCGTGCAGCAAAAAATGGAAGCCTTCACCGCCGAGAAGAAAAGTATCGAAGACCGGCTCTCGTCGGCTGAGCAGTACAAGGCAGACCTGGAAAATACCCGTCGACAGCTCGAGGCCTTGCAGAATCAGGAACACCTCTCGCCCAAACTCAAGGATCTGGAAGAAGAAAACGAACTCCTCCTGCACCAGCTCCACCACGTGCAAGAAGAACTGGAGACCTACTATCTTAAGTCTCAGGACACAGACCGACAGCTGGCCGATTGTCGCAACGAGCTGGCCCATGTCCACGACGAACTCAACATCGCCAACAGCGCCGTTAACGCCCTCAGAAACAGCCTGTCGTGGAAAATTACCGGGCCCATGCGCGCCATTCTGGGCGTGTTCTCTGGTGGCAAAAAGCATGGGCCCAAGACTTGAAATAGGAATCGATGAACTGGCTGCAGGAACAACTTCGCAACACCAGCCCACCTGATCTACTGCTGCATCTGGGCGCCGGCACCTGCCAGGAACTGGACCATTGGCTGAAAACCGGCGCCCGGCGCATCGTTCTGGTGGAACCCAATCCGGAGCTGCTGCCCGGACTGCGTGACCGGACTGAAAATCACGATGCAGTCGAAATCGTTGCCGTTGCCATATCAGGCCAAGCTGGGCGCGGAGCCTTACGTCTGTTCAACTTCGCCCTGCTCTCGAGCATGCGCGAGCCAACCGGCCTGTACGAAATTCTGCCCGGCCTGCGCCAGATCGGCCGCGCCATGGTCGAAACCGTTACGGTCGAGCAACTGCTCGACGATCTGGACCTCAATCCCGAGGGCGACCACTGGCTGGTGATCGACACCCCGGGTGAAGAAGCCGCCATTATCCAGCAGCTGGAAACCAGCGAGCGTCTGCACCAATTCAGCCGCATCATCCTGACTGCCGGTGCCGAAGAGCTATACCAGGGCGCCGAAACCGCACGGGCCCTTATCGAGCGGCTGCAGTCTGCCGGCTACAAACCCGTCGGACGCCCCAACGACCGCGATGGCGACTGGCCCTGCTACCACCTGGCGCTGAACCGCCTGGCCCTGGAATACCGCCAGGCCGTAGAGAGCCTCGAGCAGGCTGAAGCCGCCGCCCGCACTGAGGCTGATCGCGCCCAGGCTTTGGCCACGGATTGCGAACAACTCCGCCATAAACTCGCCGAAGCCGAACAAGCGCGCGCCCAGGCCGAAGAAAAGCATAAGGCCCAACTGGTCCAAACCCGCCAACTGGAATCTGCCCTAACCGAACAAAAATCCACCAACGAAAAGCTCGGCATCGAATTGCACGAGCGCAAGAAAGACCTCGCGCGCTTTACCCAGGCACACGATGAGGCGCAGCAAAAACTCACCGAGGCCCAACAAAAAGACGCCCAACGCTGCGAACGCATCAATCAACTGGAAGCCGCGCTGGCCGAGAAAACCAAACAAGCCGAAGAGCTCCAGACCACCCTGCAATCCCACCAGCAGGAACTGGCCACCGCCAAAGACCAGCGCGCCAAACTCACCGAACAGGTCGAAGCCCTCAAACCCTTCGAAACCCAACAAAAACAAACCCAGCAAAAGCTGGAGCAGGTCACCCAATCCCGCGACAACCTGCAAAAACAGCTGCAAAAGCACAGCGAAGAAGCCCACAAGCTCAAAATCCGCGTCTCGCAGCTGGAAGAGGAAAACGAGGACTATCAGGAGCGCCACAAGCTGCTGGAAGAAGAACTCATCAAGGCCGAAGCGCAGATCGAGCTCATCAAGCAGCTGTTCCTGAGTGGCGACGACGCGCTCGACTTCGACGACAACGAGCCCGAAAAGGGCTGAACCCACCATGCCAGACAGCAAAACCTTCCTGGTCACCGGAGGCGCCGGCTTCATCGGCTCTGCAGTCGTCCGTGAACTCATCGACAACAGCCCGCATCGCGTGGTCAACGTCGACAAGCTTACCTATGCCGGCAACCTCGAATCCCTGGCCTCAGTGGCCGACAACGAGCGCTATCACTTCATCCAGGCCGATATCTGCGACGGCGAGCGCATGCGCCAGATCTTTGCCGAACACCAGCCCGACATCGTCATGCACCTGGCCGCTGAAAGCCACGTCGACCGCTCCATCGACGGCCCGGATGACTTCATGCGCACCAACATCATGGGCACCTACGCGCTGCTGGAGGCCGCGCGGTCATATTGGACCCAGCCGAAATCGGCCAATCCGGATCAAGCTGACGGCTTCCGCTTCCACCACATCAGCACCGACGAGGTCTACGGCGACCTGCACGGCACCGACGACCTGTTCACCGAACAAACCCCCTACGCGCCCAGCTCGCCGTACTCGGCCAGCAAGGCCAGCTCGGACCATCTGGTGCGCGCCTGGGGCCGCACCTTCGGCTTGCCGGTGGTGCTGACCAACTGTTCCAACAACTACGGGCCCTACCACTTCCCGGAAAAGCTCATCCCGCTGATGATCCTCAACGCCTTGGAAGGCAAGCCTTTGCCCGTCTACGGCGACGGCCAGCAGATCCGCGACTGGCTGTACGTTGAAGACCACGCCCGTGCGCTAATTCTGGTCGCC
>PWQG01000100.1 GCA_003556835.1 Gammaproteobacteria bacterium | reverse complement strand
GCCCGAACTGGCCGCTTCCCGCCTCCAGAACCGCCGCCGTCAATCCCTTCCGGGTCATGTCCGTGATGGAACGGGCCGGACAGCTGTCTCTGCAAGGACGCCATATTGTGCACCTGGAAGTGGGGGAGCCGGATTTTGCCACGGCGAGTCCGATCATTGAGGCTGGCAAACAGGCACTGGATGCCGGGCGAACGGCTTACACGCCGGCCCCGGGCCTGCCCGCCCTGCGGCGCCGTATTGCCCAATGGTATGCACAGCGGCACCAGGTCGAGGTGGATCCCGCACGTATCTTTGTCACCCCCGGTGCCAGTGGTGCACTGCATCTGCTTGCCCAGCTGCTGATCAATCCCGGCGATGGTGTCCTGATGAGTGATCCGGGCTATCCCTGCAACCGCAACTACGTGGAGTTGGCCGGGGGGCGCACGCAGCTGGTGCCGTTGAGTGCTGATACGGGCTGGCAGCTTACGCCGGAGCAGCTTGA
This sequence comes from Gammaproteobacteria bacterium, assembly GCA_003556835.1. Lineage (GTDB taxonomy): Bacteria > Pseudomonadota > Gammaproteobacteria > Pseudomonadales > Pseudohongiellaceae > PWQG01. The sequence goes on along the minus strand of PWQG01000100.1, from coordinate 7,627 downwards.
AGCATTGCGTGATGATCACACCCGTGGTGTATGGCTCGCATCGCCTTCCAACCCTACCGGTGCGGCCATGTCGCGTGAGGCCCTGGTTGCGCTGAGCGACTGGGCGCAGGCGCACCGTCTGTATCTGCTCGTGGATGAGATCTATCACGGTCTTGACTTCACTGGGGGGCTGCCGTCCGCCCTGGAAGTTAATCCTGGCGCTATCGTGGTCAACAGTTTCAGCAAGTATTTTGGTATGACCGGTTGGAGATTGGGCTGGTTCATTGTGCCGGAACATCTGATTGAAGTCTGCAACACACTGGCACAGAACCTTTTTATCGCCGCGCCGACCGTATCCCAGTATGCGGCGCTGCGGGCCATGGACGATGATCTGGTCGTGGAACATGAGCGCCGGCGCGAAATCTTCCGGCAGCGGCGGGATTTCCTCACTCCGGCTTTGCGCGAAATCGGTTTCGATATTCCGTTGGATGCCGACGGAGCCTTCTATCTGTACGCGGGGATCGGTCGTTTTTCTGATGACAGCGAAAGCTTCTGCCACCGTCTACTGGAAGAGCATGGTGTTGCTCTTACGCCGGGCACGGACTTTGGTCTGCATCGTGCGCGAGAGCATGTGCGCCTGGCTTTCACCACGGATCAGAAGAGTCTGGCCCTTGCCGTGGAACGGCTGCGCAGGGCACTTGCTTGATACAGGAGGCTCAGATTCGGCCCAGGCTGGCCACCTGCTGACTGTCCACGGCCAGAAAGCCATTGCCGATGGTGTGCCGGATCGTTTTCAGGTTCTTGCCTTTGCAGGGCCCGGCCAGGCAGTGGCCGTCCTCCATCCGGAACAGGGCACCGTGCGTCGAGCACTGGATCAGTGTTCCGGAGTTGTCGAGAAATTGGTGCTCCTGCCATTCCAGTGGCGTTCCGAGGTGCGGGCAGTAATTGTAATAGACATACAGTCTGCCATCTTTTTTCACGGCAAAAATGTATTTGTTGTGCAATTCGAAGCCTCGGGCCTCCCCCTCGCCGATCTCGCTTTCGTGGCAAAGGCTTTCCCACTGAATGCTTTGCTGTGTCATTCCAGCTTCTCCAGTGCGGCTGAAAAATCCGCGATCAGGTCGTCCACATCCTCGATGCCGACGGACAATCGGATCATATTGTCGCTGATGCCCATGGAGGCGCGACGCTCGGGCCCCATTTCGTGGAAAATGGTGTGGGCCACGGGAATACCGAGGGTTCGTGTATCACCCAGATTGCTGGACGCCACCACACATTGCAGCTGATTCAACAGGTCGAAGCAGTCGATGCCTTCGACCGGGGTGATGCTCATGATGGACCCCGGACGCTTGAACAGTTGCCTTGCCCGTTCGTGTTGTGGGTGCGCTGTCAACCCCGGATAGGAAACCGAGGCGATGGCCGGGTGGCTGTCCAGGAATTGCGCCAATGCCAGGGCGTTGTCGCAGGCGCGATCCATACGCAAGGGCAGGGTTTCCGAGCCCACTGCCAGATGGTGCGCGGCTTCCGGGCCCAGTGTGGCGCCAAAATCCCGCAAGCCTTTCTTGCGGATCTGGGTCATACCCCAGCGGGAGCTTTCGCCCTTACGGTAGGTATCGAGGATATTGGGATAACTGGCCCAATCGTACTGGCCGGTATCGGTGATGGCGCCGCCCAGGGCATTGCCATGTCCACCGAAATATTTTGTCAGGGAACTGATCACCAGACTTGCTCCCACCGAGGCCGGCTGAAACAGCCACGGCGTGGTCATGGTGTTGTCCACCATGTACAGCAGGCCCTGTTCACGGCACAGTTCTCCGATGCTGGAAAGGTCGGCAATCTGTGTGACCGGATTGGCAATGGTTTCGACAAAAACCAGGCGGGTATTGTCGCGAATCGCCGCGCGGACATTGTCCGCATTGGTCGCATCCACGAAACTGATTTCTATACCGAATCGCTCAAAGCTGCTGAACAGGCTGTTGGTGTTGCCGAACAGATAGGCACTCGAAACCACATGATCGCCGGCCCGCAACAGGGAGAAGAAGACCGAACCGATCGCGGCCATGCCGGTGGCAAAGGCGATGGTGTCGCTGCCGCCTTCCATATTGGTGACCCGCTTCTGCAGCGCCGTTACGGTCGGGTTGAGTTGCCGGCCGTAGTTGTAACCCGCTTTCCTGCCCTGGAACACGGCGGCCAGGTCCCGGCTATCTTCGTAACCATAGGCCACGGATGGGTGGATTGCCTTGTGCAACACACCATGTTCCGGCTGGTCGCGGCGGTCGGAATGCAGGTTCGCGGTGGTGAAGCCTTCTCGCTTTTTCATTTTCAGTAGAGTTTCTTTCCGTATCGGTCGCTGAGTGAAGAGAAAAGCTTGTCACGCAGGCTGTTGATGTCACGAAGCCGGTTTTTCAGCTCCTCCTCGGTGTCTTTTTTGCCACCACTTTGCTGGTGACGCAGTTGGGTGATCCGGTTGCCATAGAGCCGCAGGACCTTGCCCAGCGTGGTTTCATTCAGCAACAATAATCTTGCGTCAGCCAGGGGAAGATCGTCCAGGGCTGCATGAAGTTGCTGTTCCACGGTGCCCAACTCTTCCTGTTGTGATGATGTCAGCCCGGGTTGCTTGCGGGCCGCCTCAATCAGCAGGCCGATATAGGTCTGGAACAGGTGATGTACCTGCCCTGTCTGCAAGGCGACCTCCTCCAGCAGGGCCAGGCGACGGGCGGCCTGTTCCCGCGCGATTCCCGTACCGGCGCCGTCACTGCGGAACAGGTAGCTGCAGCCCACAGCAATACCGGCGCCGATGATCAGGACCAACAGATGACTTGAGACCAGAATGACGCTATCCACGGATCGCTCCTTGATTGGTTTTGTCTCGGCGGGGAGTATACCGTCGCAGCCTGTATTACTGAACCGCCATATTGCGATGCAAGGCCAATCCTTCGACACCTTCCTCGATCATTGCCATTTCCTGACGGAAGCGGATGCTGTCGCGATTCCCGAATCGAGCGCGGAATTCCTCCTCGGAAAGGCCGTCGCGCTCCCTGCTAACCGATGGCATGTAATCGTGCTCGGTATCGCTGTGAATCATGAACTGCTGCAGTTGTCGAGCGAACGCAGTGTCGCTGGCCGTCTCGCCGAAGCGCACACCAGCCAGATTTGCTGTCATGTCGCTGAAGCTGAAACCGGTGGTGTGCCGTGCATCATGCAGTTCCTTGCTGTTGGACAGGATCTCGGCAATCACCGTGCCGGTCGAGGCGCTGATGGCTGCAGCGGTGACAAAATGCCGTCCAAGATCGGGTCGTCCATGCAGGCGGATGGGCCCGGGACGGATGTCCTGCGGGACCTGCACCCCCTCTCCGAACAGCCGGGTGGGGTCGATCCGGTTGCTGTACAGGGTCAGGGCCTGCAACAAAGCGCGGTTCTCGCGCGTGGCCTCTTCGGCTGACGTACTGCGTTGGGCCGCCAAGCCGAACAGTGGCGGCAGGATCTGCTCCAGCTGTCGTGTCTCGCCGCTATCGCTGATCCGGTCCGCCAGGTGACCGATTTCGCGGTAATAGGTCAGTATCCGGTTTTGCTCATCGTTGCCGGTCAGGGCCTGATGTGCCTGGCCGCCGATTTCGGCAAGCAGGTCCGATTCCCACCGCAGCTGCATGCGCAAGTACTGATCATCAATGGCCAGCAGACGCACACTTTCGCGCAGATTCAGCAGTTCCGCGTACACCGGCCCGTGTTGATCCAGCAAGCGGGTCAGCTGTCGCTCCAGCGGTCCGTGGCTCGCTGCCGGCAGAGGCAGTCGGCCGATCCGGATCCGCCGCAACTCCGCCTCACCATCGACCATTCCCAGGCGGGCTCGGACATTGAGATGCCAGAGCAGGGGCCCGGTGCGACGCGGGATGCTCAGTTGCAGGCGCGCTTCATCTCCGCGTAGTGCGACCCTTGCGGAAATCTCCTCCAGTGCAGGCAGGTTGTGCAGGAGGAAGTGAGCAAGCAGGTTGATGTCATCATCGTCCAGCCGGATTTCCTGCTCGCCGGTGGCGCGGAAGCGTTCCGGGCTATTGTCCACGATCAGGTACTCCAGGTCATGGCGCTGCTGTTGACTCAGGGGGCCGGGATGGGGCACAAGTGGACGCAGGTCGACCAGCAGCAATAGAAAAACCGTGGGCACGGTCACGACCAGCAGGGCGAGAACTGTCCAGGTAGGGTTGCGGATGCTATTGTGGCGCATAGACGAATCATGTTCCGGATGCGGCTGATACAGTGCCCGGCACACCCGGACGATGACCTAAGATACCATATACAGTAAACTTGAGCGCAGTTGAACACGCCTGCGGGCCGTCTGGCGAGGTCCGGAGCGTGGGGGAAACGGCCAGACAACAATGGCCGAATGGAGAAGGCACAATCAGGCCGTTACTGGCCGGAGGCAGAGATCATGGCGTATGCGGGATGGAAACTCGGAAAATCGCGGTGCGGTGTTGCCACACTGGCTACGTTGTTGTTGCTGGGTGGGTTGACCGGCTGTGCCGGCAACGACAGCGAGGTGGCCCAGCTGGAAGCCACGCTGGAGGCGCGGGAGCGGTCCCTGGCGCAGGCGCGCGAAGAAGTGCGTCAGCTGGAGGCGGCACGTCGGTCTGCCGAGCAGTCTGCGGAAGTGGCAGAGAGCGAACTGCAGCAGACCCGTGAAGAGCTGGACGCACAGCGCCGCGAGCTGGAGCGTCAAACGCAGCGGGCGCGTCAGCAGGCGGAGCAGCAGTCACGACTGGAGGCTGAGATACAGCAGGAGCGCGCGGCGGCCGAACGCGCGGCGGTAGAGCGCGAGCGGCAATTGCAGTCACGCCAGGCGCGACTGTCTGAACTGGAGGCCGAGCTGACTGCCGTGCAGAGTCGCATTTCGCAGCAGGAGCAAAGCAATGAGCGCCTGCGCGATGCGGTTGCTGCTGCCGAGGAACTACTGCAGTTGATGGATGCCGAGCAGGCAAAGTATGAGAATCTCGATGCCAGCGGCCAACCGGTGGAGCCTCTTGCTCCGGATCTGATTGCTGAGCTGGAAGAGCGCAAGCAGCAGCTGGTCCGGGAAGCCGAGAATCTTTCAGGCAACTGATTCTCTTTCTGGCGCGCCCGTATCAGTCGAGGCGGGTGCGCTCGAAATGGTACATCACCCAGAATTCTTCTTCATGGGCCGTACCCTCGCTGTCGTGCCAGCGTAGCCGCACGTCCCGCACACACTGGAAGATGCGGAAGGAATCAGTATCTTCAATGATCAGGCCCCGCACCGACGGGTTCAGGGTGTAATTCGAGATCTCCATCAACCGCCAGTTCTCTTTGCGGGTATCCCGCACACAACTGTTGCCGGACAGCAGGTCGTGATAGGGCCGTTCGGTTTCCGCCCACCGGCCTGCCGGCACTTCCAGGTCGAGTTCCAGATGCACATCGCTGCCGCCGAGATTGTTGCGGAAGGTGAGCGATTCCAGCGTAACCGTTTCGTCGCCCTGGTTGTGCGCCGTGACGCGCAGACCATCATTGCTGCGCACCGACCACGCTGGTGAGTGGATCGCGTATTTCACCGGGTGCTCACCACTGCTGGTGCCTCGGCTCAAAGGGTCCGGGGGTACGGCAGGTTGTGCCGCGATGAAGCCCGGAGCCAGCAGGCAGCCGAGCAGAGTAATACAGAATCTTCGCATGGCTTAGTGATCCGATTGCGACAATCGCTTGGCTTGTCAAATACAGGAACCCCTGACATCCAGAGGCTCCTAAACCTCCAATAAAACACTGTTTTTAGCCTGAGATCAAGCTTGACTCCCTGCTCGGAGAGCAAGGATGCTCTCTGTTATGATGTGCAGTCACATTCGAAATTGTGGTCATTCACTGGAGCGACACGCGTGGAAAGCATGAAAAACATCCGTCACATCATCTGCATTGCATCCGGAAAGGGTGGCGTGGGCAAATCCACCACCGCAGTCAATCTTGCCGTCGCTCTGCAGCAGCAGGGGTATCGTACCGGGCTGCTGGATGCGGACATCTATGGCCCGAGCCAGCCGACGATGCTGGGAGTCAAGGCGGGGACCCGACCCCGGATCCGCGAGGGCAAAATGATGGAGCCGGTGGTGGCACATGGTATCGAGTCCAATTCCATGGGTTACCTGGTTGATGGCAGTACGGCAATGGTCTGGCGGGCGCCGATGATCGTCGGGGCCTTCAACCAGATGTTGAAACAGACCCTGTGGTCGGAGCTGGATTACCTGATCGTGGATATGCCGCCGGGCACGGGTGACATCCAGCTCAGCCTGTCACAGTCTGTCCGGATCAGTGGTGCCGTGATTGTCACCACGCCGCAGGATGTGGCGCTTCTGGATGCGCGCAAGGGCATAGAAATGTTCCGCAAGGTCAAGGTGCCCCTGTTGGGTGTGGTGGAAAACATGGGCGTGCACATCTGTTCCAACTGCGGGCACAGCGAGGCCATATTCGGTGAAGGAGGTGGGGAGCAACTGTCCCGTGATTATGGTGTGGATGTGATCGGCTCGCTGCCTCTGGATCTGTCGATTCGGGAGCATTCTGACGGGGGCACACCCCTGCTTGTGGCGAAACCGGACAGTGCTGCCGCGCGCGCCTATTTCGCCCTGGCCGAGCGTCTCGTGCAACAGGTGGATGCGGTGGCTGCCGCCACTGATGCCGGACCGGAAATCGGTATCAGCGACGACTGATGCGGGGAACCGTTGAACGATTCCTCGACCCCGCTGTCATTGTCGGGTTGCGACCGGCTCGGGTGCCACCTCCGGCAGTGTGTCCGATATGGCGTCTCCCGGCAGGCGTATATTTTCCACTATATCCTGCACTTCCTGTGGTGGTGGGGCTGTATAGCGACACACCGTCAGGGCAACCACTGTATTGATCAGGGTGCCCAGCGCGCCGATGCCCTCCGGTGATATGCCGAACAACCAGTTTTCCGGTGTGCTGGCAGCCGGATTGATGAACTTGAAGTAGATGATGTACCCCGCCGTGAACAGGAAACCCGCAGCCATGCCACTGATGGCTCCTTCGCGGTTCATGCGTCGGTAGAAGATTCCCAGCACGATGGCCGGGAAGAAGGAGGCGGCCGCCAGGCCGAAGGCAAAGGCCACCACCTCCGCCACAAAGCCGGGCGGATTGATACCGAAATAGCCGGCGATCAATATTGCCACGAAAATCGCGATACGGGCGAAGAGCAATTCCTGTTTTTCGGTGATACCGGGCATGAAGCTGCGTTTCATCAGGTCATGGGAGATGGCCGTGGATATCACCAGCAGCAAGCCGGCGGCGGTGGACAGGGCGGCGGCCAGGGCGCCAGCTGCCACCAGGGCGATGACCCAGTTGGGGAGGCCCGCGATCTCCGGGTTTGCCAGCACCATGATGTCCCGGTTGACCTCCAGTTCATTGATTTCCGGATCACCGGAATACTGCACAATACCGTCGTTGTTGCGGTCTTCCCAGACCAGTAGCTGGGTGGTCTCCCAGGTGCTGAACCACTCGGGCGATTCCTCATACGGGGTTTCGTTGACCGTGGTCATCAAGTTGACCTTGGAGAAGGCGGCGATGGCCGGCGCAGTGGTGTAGAGCAGGGCAATGAAGATCAGGGCGTATCCAGCCGATTTGCGCGCATCACGCACACTGGGCACCG
>PWQG01000199.1 GCA_003556835.1 Gammaproteobacteria bacterium | reverse complement strand
GACTACATCAGCTACGTCGGCCAGCCGATATTGGCCGTGGCTGAGATCAGTGAAGCGGTTGCCGAAGCCGCGCTGGAGAAGATCGTCATCGACTTGGAGCGCCGCGAATTCGTCACCGACCCGCTGGAAAGCCTGGTTGAAGGTGGCCCCAACGCCTACCCCCAGGGCAACACCCTGGTGCAGACCGAACAGGCGGCCGCTGGCACCACACAGGCTGGCTCGGCCGTCGACGCCATCAAGTGGACCAATGACCAGGTCACGCAGTTCCGCTCCGGTAACGAACCGGCTGGTGCACGATTCAGCGCCGAATGGGAATATGGTGACCTGGAAGCGGAGTTCGCCCAGTGCACAACCATCGTGGAAGAGCCGTTTGTGACCATCGGTTATCCCCACCATTCCCTGGAATCACGCACAGGCATGGCCTACTGGGAGAATGGCAAATGCTATTTCCACGGCTCACTGCAGAGCCACAGTATCGCCCACGCCCCACTGGCCGGCATGCTCGGCGTCTCGCCGGAGAATGTCTGCCTGATCAACGAAAACACCGGCGGTGGTTTCGGCTCGAAGATCTTCCCCTACCCCATCATGGGAGTGGTTGGACTTTTCGCCCGCAAACTGAATCGTCCGCTGCAACTACGCATCACGCGTGAGGAAGAATTCTACATCGGCTCAGCACGCTCCGGCATGCAGGGCTGGATGAAAGTCGGCGTGAAGCCGGACGGCAAGGTCGGTGCGGTTGATGTGATCATCGTCAACGACGCCGGCGCCGGTGGTGGTGGCAGTGGCTCGGGCTCCGCCCGGCACGTGTCCATCGCCTATCAGCCTGCAGCCATGCGCTTCCGTGGCATCGCCATCTACACCAACACCACACCGCGTGGCGCCCAGCGTGGCCCCGGTGAGAACGAGATGTCGGCTGCCATCGCACCGATCATGGACAAGGCCGCTCGCGAAGCGGGTATTGACCGCGCCGAGTTCCGCCGCATCAACGCGCCCGACAATGACGGCCGTATCGGTGCTGATCGTACCGAGCTGACCAGCGCCTTCATGCCCCAGGCCATCGCCATGGGTGTGGACATGTTCAACTGGCACGATCGCCTGGCCAAGCCACGACGCAACGGCAATAAAGTGCGCGGCCTGGGAGTCGGTATCGGTTACCACTCCGCCGGCTCCACCGGCTACGATGGCCTGGTCCGCATCGGCACTGACGGCAGGATCTATCTGCACACCGGTGTCGGCAACCTGGGCACCTATTCCTATGCGACCATCACCCGTGCGGCAGCCGAAGTGCTGCAGTGTGACTGGGACAATTGCGAAATCGTGCACGGCAATTCCGATCATCACCTGCCGCACAGCATTTTCCAGGGCGGCAGTGTGACGATTTTCACCGAGTCGCGCTCCAGCTGGGTGGCGGCCACCGATGCCGTCAACAAGATGAAGGAAATCGCAGCCGCCGAACTGGGCGGGACTGCCGATGACTACGACATTGGCGGCGAACGGGTATTCCGCAGCGATGATCCGGACACCGGCATCAGCTACGCACAAGCCGCGCAGCTGGCTGTGGAGATGGGGGGTCGTTACAGCGGCCAGGAATATCCCGACAACCTGCACGACACCACCAAGCGCTCGGTCGAAGCGATGCAGGGCAGCGGCCTGATTGGCGTCGCCAAGGACGAGTTGCCACAATCTGGCATCATCCCCGGCCTGGCCGTCGGCTTCATGGAAATCGAAGTGGATCTGGATACCGGCAAGTACGAGATCCTGGATTACACCTCGGTGGCTGACTGCGGCACCATCATGCATCCGCAAGGCTTCTCGCAGGCCATGAACGGGGGTGGTGTCTGGGGCATCGGACTGAGCGGTTACGAGCGCCATGTCTATGACCACCAGAACGGACTGCCAGCCAATGTTGGCCTGTATCAGTGCAAGCCGCCCACCTACCTGGATGTACCGTCCACCATGGTGAATGCGGCGGTCGATCTTCCGGATCCGCAGAATCCGACCGGTGCCCGCGGTGTGGGCGAACCCTCGCAGGGCTGTGCTGCAGCCGCGCTGACCAGCGCCATTTCCGACGCGCTGGATGGCCACCAGTTCAATCGTGCGCCGGTTACATCGGACATGATTGTCAACTACGTGGCGCAGAACGGCCATAACATCCGCGACCTGAAAACCAACACATTCTGAGGGTAGTCTTATGCCAGCACATGACGTAATGCCAGAAATGGAGCTCTATCAGCCCGTGCAGGTTGAAGATGCCTTGAGTCTCGCCAGCCGCTTCGCGGACCGGGGCTGGTTGCTTGGCGGCGGCCAGGACACCTACGGTTGGCTGAAGGATCGAACCAAGCGGGCCGAAGCCCTGATCGATCTTAACGGTATCGAAGCAATGCGCGGCATCCGCGAAGTCGGTGACAGCGTCGAGATCGGCGCCCTGACCACGCTGACGGAGATCGAACAGAGCCCACTGCTGAAGGAGCGCTACTCAGTGCTCACGGACGCAGCACGGGTAGTGGCCACGCCCCAGATCCGCAACGCCGGCACCCTGGGTGGCAACCTCAACCAGGATGTCCGTTGCTGGTACTACCGGCGCGGACTGGCCTGTTACCGGGCCGGTGGCAACATCTGTTATGCCGACACTCCGGACGGCATGAACCGGGAACACGCCCTGTTCAACGCCAGTCGATGTGTTGCGGTGACACCGAGTGACGTGGGCCCGGCCCTGGTCGCCCTGGAAGCGGAAATGGTCGTGGCCCGCGATGGCGGCCGCGAACGCACCATCGCCGCCGAGGACTATTTCATCGGCCCGAACATCAGCATCACGGAAACCACGGCCCTGCGCCGCGGCGAAATCATGACAGCGGTGCGCATTCCGGCCAAGTGGGCGGGAGCACGCTTCTACTACGAGAAAGTGGCGGATCGCAATGCCTGGGACTTTGCCCTGGTGAGCATCGCGGTGGCCATGCGCGAAGAGAACGGCAGCATTGCCGAGTCACGCTTTGTCTGTGGTGCCGTGGAGTGCAAACCGCGCCGTCTGCAGAGTGTCGAGCGAGCCGTACGTGGCCGCAGCCTCGGCGAGGATGCAGCCAGCGCGGCACAGGGGCTGGCCAGTCAGGGCGCACGCCCATTGAACTATAACCAGTTCAAGATGCCGGTGATGGACAACCTGGTGACACGCTCACTGACGGCCTGATTGTCAGTGTTCCGTGCCGGGTGCAACCTGGCATGAAAAAACGGGAAGGGCGTTGTGGGGAGGACCTGGTGACAGGTCCCGACCGCAACGCCCTTTCAGCGTTTCAGGGCCCGGGTCAGCCAGCGATCAAGTTGATTGGCGAAGGCCTGGCGATCCGAAGCATTCATGGCATCCGGCCCGCCAGTGTGGATACCACTGCCGCGCAGTGTCTCCATGAAATCGCGCATGCCCAGCTTGGCCTTGATGGAACTTTTGCTGAACAGCTCACCCCGCGGACTCAGGGCCAGCACATCTTTTGCCAGCAGCTCATCGGCCAGGGGAATATCCGAGGTGATCACCAGGTCGCCCGCCTGCGCCCGACGCACAATCTCGTGATCGGCCTCATCAAAGCCCGCACTGACCTGCAGGGAACGGATATTGGCATCACCGGGTACAGGCAGGCTCTGGTTCGCCACCAGGGTAAGTGGCACCGCCGTGCGCCGGGCCGCCTTGAACAGGATCTCGCGGATCACCACGGGACAGGCATCCGCGTCCACCCAGATGGATGCGCTCATCATCCAGCCTCCGCTAATGATTTTTCCAGCACCACAAATTCCAGGTATTCCACTTTTGGTAAGCCGAAACGCTCGTCCCGCATGGGAAAGGGTTCCCGCTCCCCGGTAAGCTGGTACCCCTTGCGCTGGTAGTAGGCAATGAGCTCGCTGCGCTCGCTGATCACGGTCATGCGCATCGTGCCAGCAAGCCAGTGCTGCCGTGCCAGTGATTCGGCATGGCTCAGGCACTGCCTGCCCAGGCCCTCGCCCTGACGAGCGGGCTCAATGGCAAACAGGCCAAGACTGACCGCTTCATGCTCGTGTTGCAGGTGAAAACAGGCCAGCAGCTGCCCATCGCCGTAGCCAAGCACAAGAAGCGAATCCGGTGACTGCAGCAACGCAGTGATTTCCTGCGCATCGGTGCGCTGTCCGCCAAGCAGATCCGCTTCCGTGGTCCAGCCACGCCGGCTGCTCTCGCCCCGGTAGGCCGAGTTCACCAGGCCGACCACGGGCTCAACATCCTGCTTTTGCGCCAGGCGGAACTCCAGGCGGATCATGCCCTGTCTCCTAGAGCTGATCGGCCAGCAATTGTCGCAGCTCAAGATAGTCGGCGTGGAAGCGGCGGATACCGTCCGACAGTTTTTCCGTGGCCATCGCGTCCTGATTCATCTCCCAGCGGAAGCGCGATTCACTGAGACTGATTTTTGCATCATCGCTGCCCTGCTCCGGGTCCAGTGCCCGACCCAGCTCTCCATCATCCGAAGCCAGCTCTTCCAGCAAAGCGGGACTGATGGTCAGCCGGTCACAACCGGCCAATTGCTCGATTTCACCGGCATTGCGAAAACTCGCTCCCATGACAATGGTCGGATAACCGTGCGCCTTGTAATACCGGTAAATGCGCTTTACGGAAGCCACTCCCGGATCGTTCTCCGGACTGTAGTCCTCGCCGGTGCTGGCCTTGTACCAGTCAAGGATACGCCCGACAAAGGGCGAGATCAGGAAGACGCCCGCCTCGGCGCAGGCCACGGCCTGGGAGAAACCGAACAGCAGCGTCAGGTTGCACTTGATGCCTTCCTGTTCCAGTTGGCGGGCCGCCTGTATACCTTCCCAGGTCGCGGCAATCTTGATCAGGATCCGTGAGGTATCCACACCTTCCTGTTCATACAGGCTGAGCAACCTGCGGGCCTTGTTGATCGTGGCTTCCGTGTTGAAGGAGAGGACGGCGTCCGCCTCGGTCGAGACATAACCGGGCACGGTCTGCGAGATCCTGGTGCCGAAGTTCACGGCCAGCTTGTCCATGGCCGCATCCAGGCGCTTTTCGGTATCACGGGACTCACCACGGGCAAAAGCCAGGGCGTCGTCCACCAGTTCTGCGTACTGCGGCTGCCGGGATGCCTTGAGCAGCAGGGAGGGGTTGGTCGTGGCATCTTCGGGCGAAAAACGTTTGATGGTTTCGAAATCGCCGGTGTCGGCCACCACGGTGGTCATGGACTTGAGGGTATCCAGTTTGCTCATGCATTCTACTCCGCTGTGCTACAGACGTCGGTACAGGCCCTGAATCATAGACATACAGGCGCAGTTCAACAAGGGCTTGGAACATCACGCGCCAGGCTCCCGGACAGTGGGTCATGGCATTGATCAGGGGCTGCAGGGGAGAGACTTGGAAAAACGGGCCTGAGCCGCACCGGACGCAGCATACGCCGGTATGGTTCAGGCCCGCTTTCAACGGATCGGGGCAGGGTTCAGAACGCGTAGCTGAAGCCCAGGACAATCTTGTCGGTCTGGCTGAAACCATCACGATCTTCGCCGGCAAGAATGTAGCTGGCGAACATGCTGGCCGGCGTGCTGGCCAGATCCTTCGTCAAGGTGATCTCGAGGCTGTTGAAGGCACTACTGTTGCCAGTCGAGGCAATGTAGTCGCCGCTGTCGCTGTAGGTGTAGTACCCGGCTGTGAAATCCAGTGAGAAATCATTGGCCAGTTCGAAACCGGTCCCGAGGGTCCAGAAAATATCTCCCTGATTGGACCAGCTGATGTCCTGGGCCATGTAGGCAGCGCCCAGCTCCACGCCGGCAAAACCGACGGAGAAATACGGCTCGAAGCCACTGGCATCGGAATCATCCATGTACCAGTAATAAAGCAGGCCGAAGTCGTAGGAAAACTCACCGGACTCGCCGGCAATACCGAAGTACAGATCGTTCTCGACAGTACGGGCCAGATTGTCGCTACCGTAACCCAGACTGGACGCCCACCAGCCAGCGTAGAACCCGGTGTCCATTTCCAGGTCCAGGCCACCCTGCACGGCCGGGCCATCACTCTCGGTGGCTTCCGTGATGCCACGGAAGACATAGTCGGAAACAATGTCGATATTACCGCTGATGTCATAATCGGCGTGAGCCGGCATCATGGCAAAACTGCTGGCCGCAGCCACCACCGCTGCGCTTCCCAGTGTGGCCAGTGTTCCCTTGGCTGATCGATTGTGGTTCTGCATTCCTGCTCTCCTTAGTGTCTTTGATTTGAGTAGTGCGTATCGATTTGTCCTGAGTAATCACGAACTGTTCCGGTCTTGTCGCCAGAGTGTCGTGCGATCACAAGGGTCACTGAGCAAAGCCCGTGCCAGTTTGCGGGTTTCAGACTTTCAGTAGGGTTTAGCCAGACTTTTGGCAGGAGCGGCAAGCATTCATGCACCAATATCGAGCCACCAAAAACCTGTCGCACCGCTTTTGTGCGCAAGGGGAGTGAGCGCTAGCCTTATGCGGAATTGCTTGAAGATGGGATTCAGCGCGGAAGTGACTCTTCGAGGAAGGTATCAATACCAGCCAGATAATCCGTTTCACTGAGGACAAAGCCGGTGTTGTGACCACCACGGATACGGAGAAACTGTTTTGGCTCATTGGCTGCCGCAAACACCGCCTCACCTTCACTGAAAGGAATGATCTCGTCTTCCTCGCTGTGGATGATCAACAAGGGCGCGGCGATCTCCCGGACCTGCTCCACCACAGGATACTCAAAGCGGGTGAGCCAGCGCGCCGGGAAAATGGGATACAGACGCTGTGCCAGCTGTGGGACCGAACGGAAGACTGACTCCAGTATCACCGCATCAGGCGACACTTCGGTGGCCAACTCTGCAGCCACGGCCGCGCCCAGGGAACGCCCGAACAGGATGCGGGGCAGGTCCGGCTCGCGGGACTGCAACCACTGCCAGGCGGCCCGGGCATCCAGGGCCGTGCCGGATTCGGAGGGCCTGCCCTCACTGCGACCATAACCCCGGTAATCCAGGATCAACACCGAGAGCCCCAGTTGATGAAACTGCTCCAGTGATCGCAGTCGATGCGAAATGTTGCCGGCATTGCCATGGAAGAACAGCAGGCTCGCCCGCGCTTCCTCTGCCGGTATCCACCAGGCATCAAGCGCCAGACCGTCTTCCGTGTGCAGGGTGACCGATTCGTAGGCCAAACCGGCTGAGTCCGGCGTTCCCACATGGCCACTCATACCGGTCTGGTATAACAGGCGACCCTGAAACAGCCACATCAGGGCGAGCACGCCCAGGTAGACCACCAGCAATGTCCGCAACAGGCTCCACATGACTCAGTCCGGGTATCGGCCATCTTTCTGCAGGCGGCGGCGCACGGAGGCCCGGTACCAGCGCGAAAGCAGCCCCTTGAGACCCGGCAGCCCGATCAGCCAGGCCAGGGGCCGAAGCAGCGGAACGCGGGACATGAGCAGGATATAGGCATCCAGCTCGCGATGGATCCTGCCCCCTGCATCCTCCACATGCAGTTCCTGCAGGGCGCCTTCCGGGTCGATTCCCTTCTCCCGCAGCGCATGATCCTGGTCCGTGATATCAAACCAATGTACGGATCCGCTCGACGACCCCGCCAGACGCTCATAGCGCCTGCGATCCGCTCGACAACGGGGGCAGGCACCATCATAGAACACAGTGATTTTTGCTTGACCGGACATGACCGGAAAACTCCTCCAGCGAATCTCTGACTGATCACCAGTCTGCGTTGCGCGAATCGATCAGGTCAAGCGCGATGCCAATCAGGGCATCCGGATCTTCCGGCACATGATTGCTCACTATCGCCAGCGCCACATCGTCCTCGGCTGACAGCCAGGCCAGTGCCAGCCAGAAGGTATTGCTGCCCTCATGCGCCGACACCGCTCCCTGGCTCCAGGCAGCAGGACCCACGAACCAGCCCAGCGCGTACAAGGGATGATCCCCCGGCTGGTGCAGGCGCTGGAACAGCTCGGGCGACAGGAAGCCATCTTGTGCACCCCGCAGTCCACGCAGATGAGCCTGCAGGTAGACGGCAAGGTCCTGAAGATTCATATGCACGGTACCGGCCGGAGCCAGGGCCGGCGGATGATCAGCGTATAAACCGGGTTCCACGGGCCGGACAGCGCCCGCTTCGAGACGG
>PWQG01000123.1 GCA_003556835.1 Gammaproteobacteria bacterium | reverse complement strand
GGTGACTGGCCCGGTGCAGTGAAAGGATTGATCGTGTTCCTGGTTTTTGTGCTGGTTCTGGGGGCCGGGTTCTGGTTCGACATTCGCGAGCTGCAGGCCCGTCTGCAGCAGGTGGAGCTCGAAGAACAGCGTCTGCTGGATGAATACCGGCAGAAAGCGGCCCTGGCGGCCAACCTGGAAATCTATCAGGAGCAGAACGAGGAAATGGAACAGATGTTCGAGGAGTTGCTGCGGCAGCTTCCCGGACAGACCGAAGTGCCGGACCTGGTGGACGATATCACCGCAACCGGACTCGGTAGCGGTCTGGCATTCACCCGCATCGAGCTGGACAGCGAGGTGACACACGAGTTCTATATCGAGCAACCGATCGAGTTGGACGTGGTGGGCGCCTATCATGAATTTGGCAGTTTCGTCAGCGGTGTATCGAGCCTGCCCCGGATCGTCACGCTGCACGATTTTCTGCTCGAGGCGAACAGCAACGACCGCACGCAGCTTAACCTGGAAATCACGGCAAGGACCTATCGCTATCGCAGCCAGGAGGAGTTCGAATGATCCGGCTTCTGTTGTTGCTCAGCATGATTTTCCTGTTGGTGGCCTGTGGCGGTCGGGATACACGCGACCTGCAGCAGGAACTGGCACGTATCGCGAGCCTGCCAGGCGGGGAGGTGGAGCCCTTGCCGCAGTTCGAGGACTATGATTCGTTCACCTACAATGCAGCCTCGATGCGTAGCCCCTTCGATCTGCCTGTCACGGTGGTGCCGGGGCGGGATGGTGAGGAGCCCGATCCGGTTCAACCCGATCTTGATCGCGTGCGGGAACCGCTCGAAGCGTACAGTCTGGCCAATCTGCAGATGGTGGGAACCTTGAGCCGTGGTGATCAGATGGTGGCGCTGGTGCGGGACCCGGACGGAGGGGTGCACCGAGTGGTGCCGGGACAATATATGGGACGCAATCACGGACAGGTGGAAAGGGTCACGGCTGACGAAATTGCATTGACGGAAATTGTACCTGCAGGAGACGGTGGTTGGCTTGAACGACCTCGAAACCTGGGGTTGTCGAGATGAGGGGGTGCAGGATGAGCAAGCTGGGTGCTCGGAATCAAGCAACGCAGGGGCTGCTGCTCTGGCTGCTGCTGGCAATAATTCCTGTGCTGGCACAGGCGCAGGACGGGAGTGCGACGTTGCAGAGCCTGTCCTTTGCCGATCTGCCGGGCGAGAGCTTTGAGGTGAGACTGGATTTCGACGGTGAGGTGCCCGAGCCGGACGGCTTTTCACAAGACAGCCCGCCAAGGGTCTCCATCGATCTGGCCAATACACGCAGTGCGCTGGGCCAGCGCGAGTTCCCGATTCGCTCCGGCAATGCCGACAGCCTGTTAGTACTGGAAGCAAGTGGTCGCACGCGGCTCGTTTTCAACCTGGAGCAGGCCAGCACCTACCAGGCACAGCGCGATGGCAACAGCCTGGTCATTCGCGTCGGCAGTGCGGATGCGATGGTGGCGACCGATCGTGATGCGCCTGCAGCGGCGGAGGTGATATCTGCCGAACAGGCACAGAGCAGCCTTAGCCCTTCCCTGGCCGATGTTCAGTTCCAGCGCGGCGATGAACGTGGCGAGGGTCTTCTGACCATAGAATTGAGCAATGCTGGTCAGGTGCCGGTAACCGAGCGGCGGGGGCGCGAGATTCGGGTGGAGTTTCCTGGAGTGGAGGTCCCCGATGCCCTGAACCGGCGCTATGATGTGCGTGATTTTTCGACGCCGGTAAATGTTGTCGATGTCCTGCCCAGGCAGGGTAATGCCAGCATCAATATCGGAATGGAAGAGGACTTCGAGCATGTCGCCTGGCAGACAGGGCGGTACTATCATGTCAGTGTCAGGCCGCGCACCAGGGATGCTGCCGATCGAACGGTTGACCCCGAGTTCAGCGGCAATCGCGTCAGCCTGAGTTTCCAGGACATTGATGTGCGATCCGTGTTGCAGATTCTGGCTGACGAAAACGATATCAATCTGGTGGCCAGCGATGCGGTTTCGGGCAATGTCACCCTGCAGTTGCAGGATGTGCCCTGGGATCAGGCCCTGGAGCTGGTGCTGCAGTCGCGCAATCTCGACAGTCGCCTGGTCGGAAATGTGTTGTATGTGGCGCCGGCAGAAGAAATTGCCGCGCAGCAGCGGATGGCACTCGAGGCCACTCGACAGGCCGAGGCCATGGAGCCACTGTATACCGAATACGTGCAGGTCAATTATGCCGATGCCGGGAATATCCTGGAATTGCTGACCGGCTCGGAAGCCGGAACCGCTGTGAGGGATGACGGCGAAGAAGCCCCGATGGAAGCCGGGCCCCGGGGAATACTGTCCCCGCGCGGTACCGCCAACGTGGATTCGAGGACCAATATCATCATCATCCGTGATGTGGCGAGCAAGCTCGAGGAAGTGCGGGAAATGTTGTCGCGCCTCGACATCCCGGTGCGCCAGGTGTTGATCGAGGCCCGGATCGTCAATGTATCAACCGATGTCGGGCGCGATCTTGGCATCCGCTGGGGTGGCGGTGGATTCAGCCGCGGTAGTAGTGGGTTCCATTACAGTGGCAGTATAGAGGCCAGCTCCCAGATCACCCAGGATCTGGCCGAAGGTTCCGGGGTCACCATTCCGTTCCCGGAAGCCCTGGCAGTTGACCTGGGCTCCAATGAGGACAATGCCAGCAGTTTCTCCATCGGGTTTGCCCGCAGCAGCAACCTGATCGAGCTGGAATTGTCCGCGCTGGAGAGTACCGGCAACGGGGAAGTGATTGCCCGACCCAAGGTCACGACCCAGGACAAGGTCACCGCCAACATTCAGTCTGGGGTGCGCATTCCCTTCCAGTCCCAGGCCGGTGGCACGGCTGGCGGCACGACCACCGAGTTCGTGGACGCTGTGCTGTCGCTGGAGGTGACGCCGCAGATCACACCGGACGGGCGCATCATCATGGAGCTGAACATTCATCAGGATTCAGTGGCGCCGGGGGAAAGCCCGATACCGGCGATCAACACCAATTCCGTCAATACCAGTGTGCTGGTTGATGATGGTGACACGGTGGTGTTGGGGGGTATCTTCCGCGAGGAAACCACCACCCGGGAAACCAAGACGCCACTATTGGGCGATGTGCCCTACCTGGGGCGCCTCTTCAAGCGCACCAGCACGGAGAGTCGTCGTACCGAGCTGCTGATCTTCATCACTCCCCGTGTGATTGCAGAATTGTCCGGGGCCTGAAGAAGCCGCCGCTTGTATTTTGCTGCCGATGCTGGTTTCATTGCCTGCCTGAAATCACACGGTAGCAGACGGCGCGATCCTCCATGCAGCAGGATGAGAATGTTTTTCTGGTTGGTCCCATGGGGGTTGGCAAAAGCACCATCGGCCGCACCCTCGCGGCCGAGCTGGGGACAGAATTTTACGATTCGGACCGCGAAATCGAGCGCGTCACCGGGGCCGACATACCCTGGATTTTCGACGTGGAGGGTGAGGCCGGTTTTCGCCAACGCGAGGAGCGTATGATAGAGGAGCTCAGCGCCCTCTCCGGCATCGTGCTGGCAACCGGCGGTGGCGCCATCCTCTCGATAGCAAGTCGCCAGCGGCTGCATGAGCGGGGTATTGTGGTGTATTTGCGGGCCAGCCTGAATCAGTTGCAGCAGCGCACCGCCAAGGATCGTAACCGCCCCCTGCTCCAGACTGCCGACCCGCGCACGCGTATCCGCGAGCTGATGGCCGAACGTGACCCCCTGTATCGTGAAGTCTCACATATCGTCGTGGATACCACGCGTCGTGGGCCGCGCAGTGTCATTGCCGAAATCGTGCGTCGTGTCCGGCAGTTTCAGCGTGACGGGGTCTCCCTGCCAGAGCAGGAGAGATCGAAGCATCAACCGGAATGAAAGAGTGGACATGATAAGTCTGGATGTGGATCTCGGGGATCGCAGCTATCCGATATTGATAGGCAGCGGTCTGCTGGAACAGAGTGCTCTGTTGCAGCCCTGGATAAAGGGGCAGCGTGTACTCATCGTCAGTAACGAAGTTGTGGCGCCGCTGTATCTGGATGCGCTATGCAAGGCCCTGCCTGACCTGCGGGTCGACACCATCGTCTTGCCCGATGGCGAACACACAAAAACCCTGGATACGGTCAATCTCATCTACGATCGCCTGCTGGAGCAGCGTCACGATCGTGGCACCACCCTGATTGCCCTGGGTGGTGGTGTGACAGGTGACATTACGGGATTTGCAGCCGCGACCTACCAGCGAGGGGTGAATTTCATCCAGGTACCGACCACTCTGCTGGCCCAGGTGGACTCCTCCGTGGGCGGCAAGACCGGCGTCAATCATCCGCTGGGTAAGAACATGATTGGTGCCTTTTACCAGCCACAGTGTGTGCTGGCCGATATTGCCACCCTGCGGACCCTGCCGGAGCGTGAGTTGTCTGCGGGTCTGGCTGAAGTCATCAAGTACGGCCTGCTGGGCAACGCCGGGTTCTTCGACTGGCTGGAGGACAAGATGCCGGGCCTGAGACAGCAGGACCCGGTGCTCCTGAGCGAGGCGGTGCGGATCTGCTGTGAGGAAAAGGCCCGGATTGTCGCTCTGGATGAAAAAGAATCCGGTATACGTGCTTTGCTCAATCTCGGTCATACCTTCGGTCATGCGATCGAGTCGGTGATGGGATATGGAAAGTGGCTGCATGGCGAGGCGGTTGGAGCCGGCATGGTCATGGCGGTCGATCTATCCTGGCGACTCGGCTGGTTGTCGGAGAAAGATGCCTGGCGCGCCCGGCAATTGATCGGGGAAGCCGGCTTGCCCGTATGTCCGCCTGCCGACATGTCTGCGGAGGATTTCCTGCGCCTGATGGCGGTGGACAAGAAAGTGGAAAATGGGCGGATCCGCCTGGTGCTGCTCAGGGCCCTCGGGGATGCCGTCATTGAAACCGAATTCCGGCCGGAGTTGCTGCAGCAGACCCTGACTGCCGGCGATGGCCTGTGCCGAAACTGAAGGAGTGCGCGACGTGAGCGAACTGAAGAACGATAGAATCCTGCGAGCCCTGGCGGGGCAGGATGTTGATGTGACCCCGGTCTGGATGATGCGTCAGGCCGGCCGCTACCTGCCCGAATACCGGGCCACCCGGGAGAAGGCCGGGGATTTCATGAGCCTGTGCCAGTCGCCGGAAATGGCCTGTGAAGTCACCATGCAACCCCTGCGGCGTTACGAACTGGATGCCGCCATCCTGTTTTCCGATATTCTGACCATACCTGATGCCATGGGTCTGGGCCTGTACTTCGAGCCCGGCGAGGGGCCCCGTTTCCGCAAGACCGTCCGCAGTGCTGCCGAGGTCGAGCAATTGCCGTTGCCTGATGTGAAGCGTGATCTGGGTTATGTCATGGATGCGGTTGCCATGATCCGGCGTGAGCTCAATGGCGAACTGCCACTGATCGGTTTTTCCGGCAGCCCCTGGACCCTGGCCACCTATATGGTGGAAGGCAGTGGCAGCAAGGATTTCCGCAATGCCAAGGCGCTGATGTACAACGAGCCCGAGGCCATGCACCAGTTGCTGGACAAGCTGGCCGTGACTGTCACCGCCTATCTCAATGCCCAGATTGAAGCTGGTGCCCAGATCGTGCAGATTTTTGATACTTGGGGCGGCATTCTGTCCGGCAGCTGCTATCGGGAATTTTCCCTAGCCTACATGAAGAAGATTGTTGCCGGTCTGCACAAGGAAGCCGATGGCCGTGAAGTGCCGGTAATCCTGTTCACCAAGAACGGTGGCCTGTGGCTGAATGATATTGCTGACAGTGGCTGTCATTGTGTGGGCCTGGATTGGACCATCAACATCGGTGACGCCCGGAAGCAGGTTGGTGATCGCGTGGCTCTGCAAGGCAACATGGATCCGGCCATACTGTACGCTGATCCCGCTTCCATCCGCTCGGAAGTGGGACATATCCTCAAGGCCTACGGTAATGGCAATGGTCATGTGTTCAACCTCGGCCACGGCATCACACCGGAAGTCAATCCGGACAATGTGAAGGTCTTCATCGATAGCGTCCATGAGCAGTCCGCGCAGTATCATGGCGGCTGATGTCGGTCCGCGGCTGGCGCTGGTTGCGCTGGGCGCCAATCTGCCTTCCGCCCGGGGTGACAGTCCTGCCGCGACCGTGTGTTCGGCCATGGATCTTCTGCAGGAGCTGAGTGCCCGATCCATGCGGCGCTCCAGCCTCTGGCAGAGTGTCCCGATCGATTGCCCGCCGGGTTCACCGGTCTTTGTCAATGCGGTGGTAGCGATGCAGCCCGGCCCGGATATGACTGCCCCGGCCCTTTTGCGGCGGCTGCAGCAAATCGAACAGGACTTTGGGCGGGTACGCGACGGGGCGGTCAACGCGCCCCGGGTTCTGGACCTGGATCTGATCAGCTTTGCCGGCCAGCGCGAGTCCTCGGCATGGCTCACCCTGCCGCATCCGCGGGCGCATCTGCGTGCTTTTGTCTTGTATCCGCTGGCCGAAATATTGCCTGAGCTGGTGTTGCCCGGCCAGTCCCGAACGGTGATGGATCTCGCCGGGGAGCTTGGCCCGACAGATTGCCGTCCGCTGCTGGAAACGTGAAGAGGTCACAATTCAGGTGAAAACCGCTTTTAAGCAGGTTTACGCCTGCGGGCCAGTCTGATATCGTTTTAAGACCCGATGTGTCCCCAGTGGAGAATACGCAGTGCTTGCGGCAAGAACAATAATGGCCATCACTCTGTGTATCGTCAGCGCTTTGCTGGCCGGTTCCCTGTATGCCGATGAGCGACAAGGCGCTGATATTGCAGAGCTGCTGGACTGGAATTCCACATACACTCCCTTCGCGGAAGCGGACTATGATGTGTTGCTGAACATCCGCGGCTCCGCCAAAGACGACACCAACATTGATCTTGATGCATCCTATGTCTGGGAGTCTGCCCGTTTCGGTCAGTTTGTCTTGCGCACGCGCACCCGGTATCTGGCGCCACAGTCCATGATCGGGGTTGCCGCATCAGGCGACAACGCACTGGAGGCTTTTTCGGTCAATGCAGGAGAGCTGGGCGCGGCGAGCACGCCGACCCAGGGCCTGGTGTCCGACATGCACAGCAGCTTCGAATTCAGTTGGCAGATCGGCAACCATGTGGCCACTGCCGCTACCCATTACGCCAGTGATCCGGTGGACGATTTTGGTACCGGTTTCAGCAGTAGCAAGGAATTGACCGATCTGAGCGTGCGTCAACTCGATGAGTTGGTGGGTCAGATCGCTGCACTGGACCTGCGCTACGGCTACAATCTCAAAACGGGTCGCAGTGGCAACACCCTGTTCTCCATCGGTATCCGCAGTACCGTCGATCGCCGGCCGGCGATGCGACTCAATCAGGGTGGGGGCGGCGCCGGAGGCGCGGTGCTGGATGCCAATGGCCGGGTTGCCTACGGCAGTATCAAGTACCAGTTCTAGGGAAGCTCTGATTAATTCCACTACTGCTCTGCGCCAGGCCCCGCCTGAATGGTGCGCATATTCACCACCTCCTTCAGTTCCACCACTCCGATTGTTCCCGGTTAAGCATTGTGTTTCGTTCATGTTGCGGTTTCTTCTTCGGGAGGGACGCGAGCGAGGCACCAGACATCAACCTGTGTGACGCCGTGGCGGCGCAGCAAGCGGGACAGTTCATTGCAGGTCGCCCCAGTGGTGACCACGTCGTCCACAATGGCCACATGTTGCAGTCCTCGGAGCCGGTCTGGTTTGTGAATGTCGAATGCTCCTGCCATATTCTGCTCACGGCCGCGTCGGTCCAGCCCCTGCTGTGCGGCCGTTGGGCAGATCCTGCGGCAACTGCGGCGGTCGATGACGATCCCTGCTGCAGCCTGAATGCCCCGGCAGAGCTCCAGTGATTGGTTGTAACCGCGTTGTCGCAAGCGGCTGCGATGCAGGGGTACGGGGATCAGGCGTTGGGGCAGGCTCAGCTGCATTTCCTGATGGAAGCGCAGCATGTTGCTTTGCAGCAGTTTGCGCATCAGGTGGCCGGCAGCCAGATCCTGGTGATACTTGAAGCGGCTGATCAGGCCATCGATCGGATTGAGGTAGTCGAACAGCGCCAGGCAGCGATCGAAATCCGGCGGCTGGCGTCGACATTGGTGG
>PWQG01000332.1 GCA_003556835.1 Gammaproteobacteria bacterium | reverse complement strand
GTTGGGGTGCTGGGCTGGAGGACCCTCGGGCGCCAGGGATGGCGCCCGCGGAGCGACACAGGGATGTGCTTGAGCGTGTCCGGAAGCCCAGCACCCCAACCCCGAAAGACGCGGGCTACGAAGCCTAAATGACGGCGTGCCGAACCTTGGCCGAAACCCACTCAGAAAGAATGACCGTAGCAAAGATCAGCACAAACACCGTAGCCACCTGCGCCCAGGCCAGGTTGTTGATCGCCGCATTCATCTGCAGACCAATGCCACCTGCCCCCACCAGACCCAGCACCGTGGACTCGCGGATGTTGATGTCCCAGCGATACACGGTGATGCCCGCAAAGGCCGGCAGGATCTGCGGCCAGACCGACCAGGCCAGCACCTGGGGACGACTGGCTCCGGTCGCGGATATGGCTTCCACCGAAGTGGGCGGGATCTCCTCGATGGCCTCGTACAGCAGCTTGCCGACAAAACCGATCGAGCGCAGGGCGATGGCCAACATGCCAGCCAGCACGCCCGGCCCTACGATGGTCACCAACAACATGGCCCAGATCAGGGAATTGATGGACCGGGAACTGACGATGACGGCCAGGGCCAGGCCGCGCAGGGCCGGATGAGGTGTCGTGTTGCGCGCGGCAATGAAGGCCAGGGGGAAAGCGATCAGCACGCCCAGTGCCGTGCCGGTGGTGGCAATATTGATGGTATCCCACAGCGGCAGCATCAAGGAGCCGGTGACACTCCAGTCCGGCGGGATCATGCGCCCCACCAGGCTGGCACCAGCGGCCGGTGCGTCGTAGAGGAATTCCCAGATGGTGTTCTGTGAGATCAGGGCCCAGCACCAGGTGAACAGCATCATGCCCAGCATCCAGCCAGCCCAGATGCTGTACTGCTTGCGGGGCTCGCGGCGGCGCCAGACCGGTCGATTGTCAATTTTCTGCAATGGCATGCCTTGTCAGGCTCCCTCGTTGTCCCGCGTCACTGTGTCCATTTCCGGACATATCCGGAAAGGTATTCACTGAGCAGCACGATGATGATGATCAGCAGCAGAATGGCCGCCGAGGTGTCATAGTCATAACGATTGATGGAGGTGTTCAACGTGGCACCAATACCCCCGGCACCCACAATGCCGATAACCGCCGATTCACGGAAGTTGATATCCAGGCGATACAGGGACAGGCCGATCAGGCGCGGCATGACCTGTGGCTGCACCGAATAGTTGACCCATTGCCACCAGCTGCCACCGGTGGCCCGCACCGCTTCCATCGGTTCCTTCTGGGCATCCTCGATATCCTCGGCCAGCAGCTTGGCCATGAAACCGATGGTGGCGAAGGCCAGGGTGATGACCCCGGCCAGGGGACCAAAACCGAACATGGCCACGAACAGGATGGCGATGATGATTTCCTGGAAGGTACGCGAAATGGCGATGATGCCACGACAGAACAGATAGACCGGCAGGGGCGCGATATTGCGGGCCGCCCCCAGGCCGACCGGAATCGCCAGCAACACCCCGATGACCGTGGACGCGAAGGTCATGGTCAGGCTTTCCTGCAGGCCACTGACAATTTCCCCGCCACGGCTGACAAAATCCGGACGCAGGAACGAAGCCACAAAGTCACGGCCCCGCTCCATGCCCTGGGACACCCGCGCCCAATTGACGTCAATACTGTACCAGGCCAGCACGATGTAGAGCAGCGCTCCCAGGTTCAGCGCCCAGCGAAGCCTCGTGTCACTGACAAAAGGCAGCGGTCGCCATTGACCGAGTCGCGCCCGTTCGACACGGGCCTGCAATACTTCGTCTGAAATCCGCACGCCCCGGCTCACGGGTGGGCGCCCTTCTCGATGGCGGCCGTGGCCGGATCCCGGACCGGTTCCCCGGTTTCCGCCTCATCATCACCGGCAGCCTCCTCGGTGGACCAGTCTTCCTCGCCATAGATCGTGGTCAGGATCTCCGGGGTCAACTCCGAAGGCGGGCCGTCAAAAACCAGCTCGCCGCCGCGCAGGCCCACAACCCGGTCGACGAACTGCTGGGCCAGGATCACGTCATGAATATTGATGATCGAGGCCAGGTTCTGCTCCCGGCTCAGCTCACAGATCAGGCGCATGATCTGCCGCGAGGTCTTGGGGTCGAGACTCGCCGTCGGCTCGTCGACCAGCAACAGTTTCGGATTCTGCATCAGGGCGCGCGCAATACCCACGCGCTGCTTCTGCCCGCCGGACAGTTCGTCACCCCGCTTGTCGAGCATCTGCTCCAGGCCAACGCGCTCCAGCAGATGGAAGGCCTGCTCGACATCACTCTGCGGAAACTGGCGCAGGAAACTGCGCCAGAAGCCGACATAGGCCAGGCGGCCGGAGAGCACATTCTCCATCACCGAAAGCCGCTCGACCAGGGCATAGTTCTGGAAGATCATGCCGATCTGGCGGCGGGCCTGTCGCAGCCGGTTGCCGCGCACCCGAGTGATGTCTTCCCCGTCCAGCACCACCCGTCCACTGCTAGGTTCCACCAGACGATTGACGCAGCGGATCAGTGTACTCTTGCCGGCACCGGATGGGCCGATCAGGGCCATCACCTGGCCGGCGGGCACTTCCAGGTTGATGTCCTGCAGGGCGAGATCACCCGTACTGTATCGTTTTGTCAGCCCTGTCAGGGTCAGCATGCATACTCCTGGTCAACATTGTATCTAGTCGCAGTTGTAGACCGTATTGCTGGCGCGGTCGACGGTGCGGATCACCTCCCAGTGCTCCTTGTAGCTGATCGGAATGAAACGGGCCATACCTGCGTCTGCGAATTCGGCCTGCAAGGCCGTACCCTCCCAGTCAAAGCTGAAGAATGCCGCTTCGATCTGCGCCGCCAGATCCGGGTGCAGGCTATGGGCAATGCCATAGGCTGTGGTAGGAAAAGTGGCCGAGGTATAGATGCTGCGGTACTGGTCAGCGCTGACCACACCGCGCGCCTCCATGCGCTGCAGCACTTCATTGGCAATCGCGGCCACCTCATAGTCGCCATTGACCACGCCGAGAATGGAATTGTCGTGGCTGCCGGAATAACTGGTCTGGTAGTCGCGATCAGCCACCAGGCCGAACTCCTCCTGCAGCAGTGTGGAAGGTGCCTTGAAACCGGAATTGGACGTTGGAGAGGTGAAGGCAAGCTGCCGCCCCTCCAGATCAGCTGGTGAATCGATACCGCTGCCGGGATAGGTGATCAGCTCCATTTCATAGCCAAAGGATCCATCTTCGGCTGCCATCATGGCCAGGGGCACAAAACCCGCACAGTTGACGGCAATCGGTGTGGAGCCGGTGTTGAAGCCGGCCACATGCAGACGTCCGGCGCGCAGGGCTTCGATCTGGGCGGCGTTGGATTGCACCGGGAAGAAGCGGATCTCCTTGCCGGTCAAGGCTTCCATGTGTTCGATGAACTCATCCCAGACCTGGCTGTACTGGGCCGGATCTTCCACCGGTGTGTAGGCAAACACCAGGATGCGCGGGTCGCGCCAATCCTCCGGGTTCTGTGGCCGGTCCGCCACCAGGTCGCCATTGGCATCCTGATACCGGGGCGACAGATCGGCCAGGACCAAAGAAGTCAGACCAAGTAGAATTGCTGCCAACATGAATCGGTTCATGCCGGGCATTAAACCAGTGCCGATCCACTCGGGCAAGCATCATCGTATGACAATTACCTTCACAGGCTTCATCTCCGGGGCCGGGTGCTTTATAGTGGAGAGCGCAGTCGCCGAGGATAAACAACCCCAGATGATCATCGACCTTTACAAGAAAATACGTCGCAATATCAAAGAAGACGGGCTCATTGTCAGCAGCTCCGGGTTTCTGGTCAATTCCATGCTGGAGTCCGTGGATTTCTCACAACCTCTGCGAATACTGGAAATCGGCAGCGGTAAAGGAGCATTCACCCGCGAGATCGTGGCCCGCATGTCAGCCGAATCGGTCCTCGACGTCTGCGAAATCAAGACGGAGTACAACCCATGGATCGAGGCCCTGATCCGTTCCAATCCGGACCGCCAGATCACTCTGCATAACCAGTGCATCACCGAGTTCTTCGAGGGGCGGCAACAGTATGATGTCATCGTCTCTTCCCTGCCCCTGCGCAATTTCGAACGCATGAACGACCAGGGCGATTTCCTGCGCCGGGTGATCCAGGCCTTCAGTGATGGACTGGCCGAACAGGGTACCTATCTGCAATACCAGTACTTCCGCAGCAACAAAACTGACATTGAAAGAATCTTCGGCAAGGCCATGGACGATATCAGCTTTGTACCCCTGAACATCCTGCCCGCTTTTGTCTATCGCATGATCAAATAGGCGCGGCGGTCACGGTGAAGAAGGAACGGCTGGAAACCATCAATTTCTTTGGCTTCTATACCTGGCTGTTCCTGATCAGCATCGCCCTGTCCCTGTTTTTCTTCCAGCCTGAGCTGTTTGAGCCACAGCGTATCCGTCAGTTTTTCTCCGACAACCTGGTCTCCGGCCTGCTTGTCTATTTTGTCATATCCACATTGCGTGGCTTCACCCTCATTCCCTCGACGCCGATCGTCCTGGCGGGCATCCTGGTGTTCCCGCCCTGGCCTTTGTTCCTGGTCAATCAACTGGCCGTACTCAGCTCTTCGGCTGTTGTGTTCTACATGGTACGGTATGTGCGAATGGATGGTTTTTTCAATTCGCGCTATCCGCGCTACATCGATACATTGAAACGCTGGTTGCACAAAAAGGAGCTGCCGGTAATCACCATCTGTGGCTTTGCCCCCTTCGTACCCACCGACATGATTGTCTATGTCTGCAGCGTACTGCGCATCCACATCGCAAAAACCCTGTTCGGGGTTTCCATCGGTGAAGGTGTAATCTGCGCCCTGTATATCTTCGGTGGCGCAGCCGGCGTCAACTACCTGCTGGAATTCTTCCAGGCGTCCTGAGTACACCGGGGTCCCGGGCAATCAATAGCGGCGCAACTGTTGGTACCAACGCCAGGCAATCAGTCCCGAAGCGGCCAGGTAGGGTATGGCTGAAGGTACCCACATGATCAGCCCGGCCAGCTGCTGGTCCTGGAGGTGCCGGGACTCTCCATACAGGGTATTGGTGGAGAACGTCAACAAGGCCCCGAGAAAACCCGTGTGCATCAGGGTCAACAGCAATGCCAGCAAGGCCTGACCCAGCCGCGCCGCAGAGGCGTACAGCACCGCCCACCAGAACACCCCCGCTGTAAGCAGAAACAACAGATGCTCGATCACATGCCAATAGTAGGAGTCAACGGCGAGCATGTAGAACAACGGTGTATGCCAGAACCAGATCGCCAGACCATGCAGGGCAGCCGCCAACACGGGATAGCGGGCAATACGCAGCAGCGGCCCGGAGATCCAGAGCACCGGACGCCCCAGGGCGGCATACCATTGCGGCAGGGGCCGGCTCAACACCCACATGGGTGCAATAAGCACCATCAGCAGCATATGCTGCGTCATATGCGCCGCCGTGCTCACCTTTGCCCAGGCATCCAGGGGACCAAACAGGGCGATGGCACAGAGCAATGTCGCGCAGTGGAACAGCCAACTGTCACGTCGCTGTGGTGACTCCCGCATGGCGCCGAAGAGCCAGGACAACCAGAAAAAGGCCAGCACCAATACACTCAGGACTCCGGCCGGATGCAATTCACCCTCATGATACAGGCCATGCGCCCGCGCCGATGCGGGAGCCAAAGCCATGGTCACAACCAGCGGAGCCAAGGCGACGCGCAAACTCGTCACAGGCATGGAGGCAGATACACCACGGGCAGCCCAACGGCAACCACAGCAAGCGCCGACACCAACTGACCAGCCAATGCGAGCCAGAGATACAGCCGGGTGTCGTCTGCTTCCCGGAACTGGCGGAGCTCCTGCAAAGATCGCCACGCCAGGACTGATAATGTCAGTACGGCCAGCAGCGTCAATAGCCCCAGAACCAAATTGACCCAACCCGGACCTGAAGCTCCGGCATTGGCAACACGCACACAGAGCACGGACAGTCCGCCGTACAGGGCCACAAACCATATACACCAGATTAGCGGCCCCGTCAGGCTGTAGAGCGGCGAAAAGCGCAGCTTCATGCTCCGCCTCCCCAGCCCAGGGGTAACAACAGGAATGCCGCTATCGACAACCAGTACACGGCCACCGTATAACTCCAGAACGGTTGCAGCACCTGCGGTTCATAAGGCAGTCGGGCAGACACATAACCCAGCCTGACCCGCCAGGCCTGCATGGCCGTCAGCAAAGTGGTCAGACCCCCATGCAAGAGCAGGTACCAGAGCAGGAACTGCAGGACCGCGTCATGCGCGGACTCGGTCGGGGACAGGTCCGCATTCCACATGACCGAAATCAATACCAGCAGATGGGCAAGCGCCAGGACAACAACATTGCGCAAGGCAACATGCAGGCCAGCATCACGACGCTGCCGCAGCGCAGCGACCAGACGACGATACAGGAACATGGCCACGGTCAGCAGGCCAGCCGAGAGCAGTAACCAGGCCAGAGGAAGGACCACCCCGTCCGGTGCCTGCCACTGCGGCGAAACCGTCCACAGATAGAACCAGCCGAACAGCAGGGACATATAGAGTGTGCCATTGGCCATCAATGCCACGATCATACCCCAGCGGCCCGGCCCGTCCAGGGTACGCGAATGCAGCGGCAGATCCTCCGGGTCCCCGAGATCAAGCGGTGCGGCTTTGGGGTGCCCGCCATTTTCCCAGCTCCAGCGCAGAATGTAATACGCGGCGCCCAGAAGTGCCAACAGCGCTACGACGTAGCTTCTCATCAGCAGACTGATACAGAGAGCTGCCAGCATGAGCGATGCTGATAGTGGCAGCCAGGAGTTCGATGGCAGGTGGATGATGGCGCGTACCTTGCCGGCAATCGCGGTAGAGCCGGGTGTCTCCCTTCGGGTGTGTGCAATATCGGGCAATCCGTATTGCCCCTCGGCCATCTTGTGGGGCAGGTCCGGGTGGTCCCAGAGCGGATGACGACTATCGATATCCGGCAGGCTGGCAAAGTTGTAGGACGGAGGCGGGCTGGCCACGGCCCACTCCAGGGTATCGGCGTTCCAGGGATTTTCCGGCGCCCGGCGCCCGAAGCGGAAATGCAGGGCCAGGTCCAGCAACACCAGGCCCACCCCGAGCGCCATGACAAAACCACCGATCGAGGACAGCAGGTTCAACCAGTCCCAGCCAAGCCCGGCCTCATAGGTATAGACCCGGCGCGGCATGCCCAGCAGACCGGTCAGGTGCATCAACAGGAAGGTGGCATTGAATCCAATGAAGGTGAACCAGAAACCCCAGCGCCCGATCCGCTCCGAAGGCATCCGGCCGGAAAGTCCCGGCAGCCAGTAATAAAGACCTGCCACAAGAGGAAACAACATGCCACCGACCAGAACGTAGTGCATATGCGCCACCACGAAATGGGTGTCATGCACCTGCCAGTTGAAGGGCACCAGGGCCAACATCACACCGGTCAGGCCGCCGCAGACAAAGATGAAGAGGAAACCGCCCAGCCACAGCATCGGCAGCCGGAACACCACCCTGCCCGACCACAGTGTTGCCAGCCAGCAGAACAGTTGTATGCCCGTCGGTATGGCCACCAGCATACTGGCCACCGAGAAAAAGGCCTGCGCCACCTGGGGAATGCCCACGGTGAACATGTGATGCACCCAGAGCCCGAAACTGATGAAACCGGTTAGAATGATGGAGAGCACAATCCAGCGATAACCGACAATCGGACGCCGGGCAAACACGGGAATCAGGGTCGAGACAATACCCGCCGCTGGCAGGAATATGATGTAGACCTCGGGGTGGCCGAACAGCCAGAAAAGATGCTGCCAGAGCAAGGGATCGCCACCACCCTCGACGGCAAAGAAGACCCAGCCGGCGGCGCGCTCCAGCTCCAGCAATATGCTCGCCAGGATCAGCGGTGGAAAGCCGAACACAATCATCAGGGCCATGGCCAGGATATACCAGGCGAACAGGGGCATCTGCCGCAGGGACATGCCGTTGGCCCGCGAGCGCAATATCGAAACCACCAGCTCCACCCCGGTTGCCATGGCGGAGATTTCCACGAAGGTGATCCCCAGCAACCAGAAGTCCGACCGGGGGCCGGGGGAATGCACGGAACTGCTGAGCGGC
>PWQG01000484.1 GCA_003556835.1 Gammaproteobacteria bacterium | reverse complement strand
CTTCGCCGGTGGTGGTGAACCCCGGGTCGGCGGGCGAATAACTGAGCAGTGCGAGCAGCAGGAACAGGCCCAGCAGGAAGGATCCGATCAGGCTGGCCTCGCGCAACAATCGCGCTGACAGGCTGCTCGCAGCGCTCTCACTCCGGGCCTTGTTAGTGCTTGCATTCCTCAATTTATTCAAATACCTGCATCAAATAATTGCGACATTTTCTAGTGCCATTGGGGCTATGATAATCAATTTTGCGGGGCAAAGAAATGATGCCACCGCAATCCATGGTAAGATGCCCTCCGGCCGGCACCGCTGCTGCCGACGCCCGCATTGTACTATACATCGCAACAACAGCCTCAGAGGGAATCACAGTTCTATGAGCGAAACACAACATCACCGACTCATCATTCTCGGTTCCGGCCCGGCCGGATACACGGCTGCGGTCTACGCCGCGCGGGCCAACCTGGAACCGGTTGTGATCACCGGCATGGTCCAGGGCGGACAGCTGACCACGACCACGGATGTCGACAACTGGCCCGGTGATGTGGAAGGCTTGCAAGGGCCGGATCTGATGGTGCGTATGCAGAAACATGCCGAGCGATTCGATACCAAGGTGCTGTTCG
Organism: Gammaproteobacteria bacterium; assembly: GCA_003556835.1. Taxonomy (GTDB): domain Bacteria; phylum Pseudomonadota; class Gammaproteobacteria; order Pseudomonadales; family Pseudohongiellaceae; genus PWQG01. The sequence continues at coordinate 7,542 of PWQG01000484.1, read as the reverse complement.
ATCATATCCATACCACGGACCTGTCGAAACGCCCTTTCACGCTGGAGGGCGATGCCGCGATCTATACCTGTGATGCATTGATCATCGCCACGGGCGCCTCCGCACGCTACCTGGGTCTGGAGTCCGAAGAAGCCTTCATGGGCAAGGGTGTCAGTGCCTGTGCCACCTGTGATGGTTTCTTCTATCGCAACAAGCCGGTGGCTGTGATTGGTGGCGGCAATACCGCCGTCGAGGAAGCGCTCTACCTGTCGAACCTGGCATCGCATGTCACCCTGGTGCATCGTCGTGACAGCCTGCGGGCCGAAAAGATTCTGCAGGACAAGCTCTTCGCGCGCGCCGAAGAAGGCAAGATCAGCTTCGAATGGGATCATCAACTGGTCGAGGTGCTGGGTGATGAGATGGGCGTGACCGGTGCCGAAATCCGTCATGTGAGCGGCAAGGAGTCAAAGAAACTCGAAGTCGATGGTGTATTCATTGCCATCGGTCACATCCCCAATTCCGACATCTTCACAGGACAGCTGGAGATGCAGAACGGTTATGTGAAAATCCGCAGCGGTATCGAAGGCAACGCCACCGCCACCAGCGTGGACGGTGTGTTTGCGGCCGGTGATATCGCCGACCACGTGTATCGCCAGGCGGTCACTTCGGCCGGTTTTGGCTGCATGGCCGCACTGGATGCGGAGCGATTCCTGGACGACCTGTGAAAACCGGACGTCGGCTGATATGCAGCAGATCCGTTTCCTCGACCCTGATGAATTGAACTTCCCACCTATCGAGCAGGCACTGAAGGATCCTGAAGGCCTGCTCGCTATTGGGGGCGATCTGAGCCCGGAACGCCTGATGGCGGCTTATCAGGAAGGAATTTTCCCATGGTTCGAGGAAGGTGGTCCCATTCTCTGGTGGTCACCGGATCCACGTATGGCATTGACTCCAGGCGACGTGCGCGTTTCCCGCAGCATGCGGCGCCTGCTTCGCAAGCGGCCCTTCCGTATCAGCATGGACACCGCGTTTTCCGAAGTGATACGCCAATGCGCTGCATTGCGCCAGGATCGCGAAGGCACCTGGATAACACCCGATATGCAGCAGGCCTACATCCGTTTGCACGAGCTTGGGCATGCGCATTCCGTGGAGGTTCACGAGGGCGATACACTCGTGGGTGGGCTCTACGGGGTCGCCATCGGGCCGATGTTTTTCGGGGAATCCATGTTCAGTCTGCGCAGCAATGCTTCGAAAATCGCGTTCATTGCCCTGGCCCGTCAGCTCGATGCTTGGCAATTTCGCCTGATTGACTGCCAGATGCCCACCGAGCATCTGGAGAGCCTGGGCGGTCGTGCACTGTCTCGCGACAAGTTCAAGCACCTGCTTTGGCAATATCGCCAGCAACCCGGCCATGTCGGCCAATGGCACTTCGCCCTTGATGAAAGTTTGGGGTTTTCCCCTGATGCATGAAACTTTGCCAATCGATGCAGAATCAGGCAAAATGCGCGCTTGGATTTGCGAGGTCGTCTTTTTTACGGCCCCCGATCAATCAATGATATTCACTACAGGTTTTTATTGAATGGCCAAAGAAGACCAGATTGAAATGGACGGCGAGGTCATCGATACCCTGCCCAATACCATGTTTCGTGTGCAGCTGGAAAACGGTCACGTGGTGACCGCCCATATCTCCGGCAAGATGCGCAAGAATTACATACGGATCCTTACTGGCGACAAGGTCAAGGTGGAGCTTACTCCCTATGACCTGAGCAAGGGTCGGATCACTTACCGGTCTCGCTGACACCTTCCCTATCCGCTGCAGTTCAGGCCCCGATCTTGCCGGGGCCTCTCGCTGCTTCAGCTGTCAGCTTCACTGAGCTGGCGGCCTTCCGTCTTTTTCTTCTTCGGCGTGATGCGAATGTCGATGTCGTCATCACGAACTGACACCTCAACGTTTCCGCCATCACTGAGCTCCCCGAACAGGATTTCATCCGCCAGTCCGCGCTTGAGCTTCTCCTGAATCAGACGTGACATGGGGCGGGCACCCATGGTTGCGTTGTAGCCATGCTCCACGAACCAGTCCCGCGCCGCCTCGTCGACGCTGATCGCCACCTTCTTGCTGTCCAGCTGAACCTGCAATTCCACCAGGAACTTGTCCACCACGGTACGCACCACCTCGGGTGGCAAGGTGCTGAATTGAACCACGGCGTCCAGGCGATTGCGGAACTCCGGCGTGAAGGTCTTGCGGATCGCTTCCTGTGCGTCACTGCTGTTGTCCTGCTTGGTGAAGCCGATCGACGTGCGTGACATATCGGTAGCTCCGGCATTCGTGGTCATGATCAGGATGACATTGCGGAAATCGGCTTTGCGGCCATTATTGTCCGTCAGGGTGCCATGATCCATGACCTGCAGCAGCAGGTTGAACACGTCCGGGTGGGCTTTCTCGATCTCATCGAGCAACAGCACGCAGTGCGGGCTCTTGGTCACTGCCTCGGTCATCAGGCCACCCTGGTCATACCCGACATAACCCGGGGGCGCACCAATGAGCCGCGAGACGGTATGGCGTTCCATGTATTCGGACATGTCAAAACGCACCAGTTCGATGCCCATGATGCTTGCCAATTGCCGACTGACTTCGGTCTTGCCGACACCGGTTGGACCGGAGAACAGATAGGAACCGATGGGTTTGTCCGGGTGGGCCAGGCCCGCCCGTGAGAGCTTGATGGCCGAGGACAGGGATTCAATGGCTTCATCCTGTCCGAAAACCACCATCTTGAGGTTGCCTTCGAGATTACGCAGGGATTCCACATCACTGCTGCTCACGTGTTTGGGTGGAATACGCGCGATCGAGGCGACCACCTTTTCCATGTCCGTGGCCTGCAGCAGCTTCTTGCGCTTGCTGTCTGGCTGCAGGCGCTGGAAAGCACCGGCTTCGTCAATCACGTCGATGGCCTTGTCGGGCATGTAGCGGTCGTTTATATACCGACCCGCCAGTTCGGACGCAACCCGCAGGGCATTGTCACTGTAGCGCAGCTCATGGTGCTTCTCGAAATGGGACTTGAGCCCCTTGAGAATTTTGTAGGTGGTTTCGACATCCGGCTCTTCCACGTCGATTTTCTGGAACCGGCGTGACAGGGCCCGATCTTTCTCGAATATGCCACGGTATTCCTGGTAGGTCGTCGAACCGACGCAGCGCAGGTCGCCCGAAGTCAGTGCAGGCTTGAGCAGATTGGAAGCATCCATGACGCCCCCGGAAGCCGCACCCGCCCCGATGATGGTGTGGATTTCATCAATGAACAGGATGGAATTCGGATCCTTGGCCAGTTCAGCCAGCAGGTTCTTCAGGCGCTTCTCAAAATCGCCGCGATATTTCGTGCCGGCCAGCAGGGCTCCCATATCCAGAGAGTAGATGGTGCTGTTCTTGAGCACTTCCGGCACCTGTCCCTCGACAATCAGTCGAGCCAGGCCTTCCACCACGGCGGTCTTGCCTACGCCGGACTCCCCCACCAGCAACGGGTTGTTCTTGCGCCGTCGGGACAGGACCTGCACCAGGCGCATGACCTCTTTTTCACGGCCGATCAGCGGGTCGATGCGCCCTTTCTTCGCCTGGGCATTAAGATTGGTGGCGTAACTCTCCAGCGGACTCGCCTGACGCTCGCCTTCTTCGCCTTCTTCCGTGCCCTGGTGAGGCCCGTCCGGATTCTCCTCTTCACCGGCCACCCGGGAAATGCCATGGCTGATGAAATTGACGACGTCGATCCGGGCCACTCCCTGCTGTCCGAGCAGATAAACGGCATGGCTCTCCTGCTCACTGAAGATGGCCACCAGCACATTTGCACCGCTGACCTCACGCTTGCCCGAAGACTGCACGTGGAAGACCGCGCGCTGCAATACTCGCTGGAATCCGAGTGTGGGCTGGGTATCGCGTGTCGGCTGGTCGTCTGGAATCAGCGGCGTGGTCTGCTCGATGAAGTCTGCGAGCTCACCGCGCAGCCGCGCCAGATCGGTACCACAGTTGATCAGTACATCGGCAGCCGTGTCGTTGTCCAGCAGGGCCAGCAGCAGGTGCTCGACGGTCATGAACTCGTGGCGCTTGCGTCGGGCGTTGGCAAATGCGCCATTCAGTGTGATTTCAAGATCTTTGCTCAACATATCGTGACCTTCCTGACTGCTGGAGGTGTGCCTGGGCACTGTCCTCGGGTGGTGTCGACTGGTGGTCTCATTTTGCTATTTCGACATTACATAATAGCGGCTGTTCGTGCTTGCGGGAAAACGCGTTGACCTGTTCCGCCTTGGTTTCAGCCACGTCACGGCTGAATACGCCACAGACCGCCTTTCCTTCCTGATGCACTTTCAGCATCACACGGGTCGCTTTCTCGACATCCATGCTGAAAAACGTGCACAGGACGTCGACGACAAATTCCATGGGCGTGTAGTCGTCATTCAATAGCACCACCTTGTAGAGCGGTGGTTTCGCCAACCGTGGCCGGGTCGTGTCGGTGGCCAGCCCTGCCTGTCCGATATCGTCTCCCGCGCCTGGGTTGCCGGGTGATTGTTCATCATTGCATCTTGTGATCATGTCCGGTTTGCTGCTCCCGTTCATTCGTCTGACTGTTCGGCTACCATTGTAACGCCAAAGACCCCTGACGGGGAAAACCGCCCGCTTTCTTCGTAGAGTACCAGTTACCAGCCACAAATCTTGCATCCTGGGCGCGAAAATCTGTTTGGCAAACGGATTTTCACCGAGGTGTTGATTTATGTTTTGTAAATGTTGCAATATGTGTCAGACAGCAAAAAAGGACGAGAATTGAACCGGAGTGGCTGATGCAGTCGTGCCACTCCACATAATAATAATCAGATCAATCCATCAGTCCGACACTCACAGTGCCGGTATAACAATTACAACAAATGACGTTCCTGGGAGTATTTTATGAGTACAGGACAAGTGAAGTGGTTCAACAACTCCAAAGGCTTTGGATTCATCCTTCCGGACGAGGGCGGCGGTGATCTCTTCGTACACTACTCGGCCATCGGCATGGATGGTTACAAGACCCTGAAGGCCGGCCAGACGGTCACCTTTGATGCAGTAGAGGGTCCCAAAGGCCTGCATGCCACCAATATAATGCCGCTTGAAGAAGACAAGGCCGATGCCGATGCGGCCAATGGACAATTGAATGGCCATATGAACGGCGCGGCTGACGAGGGTATCTGAAGCCGGACTCCGACCGGAGGTAACCTTCAAGCGGAGCGCTCATAGCCTTTTCAAAGGTTCCGGGCGACAAAGCGCTTGCCAAATGCCATGAGCACGGTAGCATGGCGAGCGCTTTGCTGCTGCGTCCTTGCGGAACCGTTCCATGCCCGATCTCATACTGTTCAACAAGCCCTTTCAGGTCCTCAGCCAGTTCACTGACGGCAACGGTCGTGAGACCCTTGCCGATCATATCGTGGATCAGCCCGGTTTTTATCCGGCTGGACGTCTGGACCGTGACTCGGAAGGCCTGTTGCTGCTGACAGACTGTGGCCGCACCCAGCAACGCATCTCTGATCCCCGGCATGCTCTGGCAAAAACCTATTGGGCACAGCTGGAGGGAGATATTGATGAGACGGCCCTGCAGGCACTGCGCCTGGGCATTCAGCTCAAGGACGGCATGACCCGACCGGCTCTGGCGCGTCGTATCGAGCCGCCAGAGATCTGGCCCCGAAACCCTCCCATCCGTGAACGTAAATCCGTGCCGGATTGCTGGGTCGAAGTAACCCTGACTGAAGGAAGCAACCGCCAGGTACGCCGCATGACGGCCGCGGTAGGCTTCCCCACGCTACGCCTGATCCGCCATCGGATCGGTCCCTGGACCGTGGATGGCCTGGCGCCAGGGCAATGGCGCAAACTGCAATTGCCCGGGGACTGGTATCGGCGCGGGACTTGAGACCTTATTCCGGGTTTTCCCGTGACCAGCGCGCAGCGGCTTCGTGGTCGCTGTCCCGGCTGTCGATCCACTCATTGCCCTGCTCCGTGCTCTGTTTTTTCCAGAACGGAGCGCGGGTCTTCAGATAATCCATGATGAATTCGGCAGCAGCAAAAGCATCGCCGCGATGCGCGGAGGCCACCCCCACAAAGACAATCTGATCACCCGCCTGCAAATCCCCCACCCGATGGATGATATGACAGGCCTGCAGATCCCAGCGCTCCCTGGCCTGCTTGACGATGTCCGACAGGGCTTTTTCTGTCATGCCGGGGTAATGCTCAAGCGTCAGGGATTGCACCGGGGATTTGTCACCGCTCTGGTGAAACTCCCGCACCAGGCCCGTGAAGGTGGTAATGGCACCGGGATTCTCCGACTTCTCAGCCAACAGGCGATGCTGCTCGCCCACGTCAAAATCGTGTGTCTGTACGGCAATCACTGGCTCAACCTCCCGTGACCGGTGGGAAGAAAGCAACCTCTTCATCACCATGCAGGGGATGATCACGCTCAACCATGGTCTGGTCCACGGCGGTCAGTACCCGGTTGTCATCCCGCAGCAACTGCCAACGCTCATCTCCTTGTGCGGCCAGATGCTCGGCCAGGGCGCCTACCGTAGCCACGCCTTCCGGCAGTGGCATTTCCTTACTGTCCGCCCCGAGGGTTTCGCGCAGACTGGCAAAATAACAGATTCTCAACATCTCACTGCTTTCCCGCTTCATTGCGTGTGTAATGTCCGGAACGACCGCCCGATTTTTCCAGCAGACAGACCGCTTCGATGACCATGTCGCGGTCCACGGCCTTGCACATATCGTACAGGGCCAGGGCCGCAACCGAGGCTGCGGTCAATGCCTCCATCTCCACCCCTGTTTGCCCGGCAAGCCGGCATTCGCTGGTGATGACGGCCATGTTCTCTGCCCGGTCCAGTTCGATATCCACATTGACCTTGCTCAGCATCAGGGGATGACACAGGGGAATCAGATCAGCCGTTTTCTTGGCCGCCTGCAGGCCGGCAATACGGGCCACTGCCAGCACATCACCCTTCTTGTGGCCGCCGCTGGCAATCAGCTCAAGGGTTTCAGGCTGCATACGCACATGCGCCTGCGCCCGCGCCACCCGTGTGGTGACCTGTTTATCCCCGACGTCCACCATCTGCGCCCGGCCCTGAGCATCCAGGTGTGTCAATGTACTCATGATAGCTCCTGATACTGCCTGTAATCCCCCATTATGGCCTTTTCGGCGGCGGAAGTGGAGGCATGGAAAGGCTTTTTCCTGTACCATTGCGCCCCTTGAAAGCCGCAGCCGAATCACTACAGAAGCGATGTCCGAACTGTTTCACAATACCGTGGCCTGCATCGTGGAACGCGATGGTCATTTCCTCACCGTGGAAGAGACGGTAGACGGAAAGCGTGTATTCAATCAACCAGCTGGCCACCTCGAACCCGGAGAAAGCCTGATTGAAGCCGCCGTGCGGGAAACCCTGGAAGAAACCGGCTGGCATGTCGAACCAAGCGCCCTGATTGGCATCTATCAATACAGCCCGGCTGGCAGTGAGCTGCAATTCATCCGCCATTGTTTTGCCGCCCGCCCGCTGAAGCAGGAAGCCTGG
>PWQG01000386.1 GCA_003556835.1 Gammaproteobacteria bacterium | reverse complement strand
TTCCCTGTTTTCTCGGGCTGACCGGGGACAGCGTGGACTGCATTCCGGGTGTGCCCGGCGTGGGGCCGGTGGCGGCCCGAGCCCTGTTGCAACATTTTCCGGCCATGCCGGCCATTTACGCAGGACTGGGAGAAGTCGCCGGACTGGGTTTTCGAGGGGCAAGAAAGATGGCAGATCGCCTGGAGCAACACCGCGAACAGGCGGAACTCAGTCGACAATTGGCCACCATTGTCGAAGTGACGCCGGACAGTGGTGAGGCCTTTGCCACGACAACACTGTCCGCCCTGCAGCGGAGGCCGGTTGATCATCAGGCCCTGAACGCGCTGTTTGATCAGGAACGGGTCAGTGACGGTGAACGGCAACGATTGGCGGCTATGCTGGCTGCACTGGAAGCGGCGGAGCTGCCGGCATGAAGATCGTGGCCGATGCCGACATCCTGGATGTGACGGAAGCCTTCGACAAGCTGGGCGAGTTGACGCTATTGCCGGGCCGGGAGATCGGTCCGGCTGATGTGCGCGATGCCGATGCCCTGATTGTTCGCTCGATCACCCGGGTGGACCGGGCACTGGTGGAGTCGTCGCGTTTGCGTTTTGTCGCCACAGCCACCAGTGGCCGCAATCATCTGGATCTGCCAGCTCTGGAGTCGCTGGGAATCACTGTGCGCGATGCGGCCGGTTGCAATGCCAATGCCGTTGCCGAATACGTGCTGGCGGCGCTGGCGGAGTTGCTGCTCGCTAAGGATCATGATCTGCAGGGCCGCTCGGTGGCGATTGTCGGAGTCGGGCACGTGGGGCGACGCCTGTTGCACAAGCTTCGGCCGCTGGGTCTTGATCTGCGGCTGTGTGACCCCTTTGTTGAGGCGGATTACCGGCAGGGGCTGCGCCAGGGGCAGGGGCGGCTGCCGGATCTGCCGGAGGGTTTGCGCTTCTGCAATCTGGATGAGGCCCTGGAGGCGGATATCATCTGCCTGCATGTGCCCTGTACCCGTTCGGGCAAGCATCCCACCTGGCAGATGCTGGACGCGTCGCGACTGGAGCGCCTGCGCAGCGGCACGGTGCTGATCAGCGCCGGTCGGGGCGAGGTCATCGATGAAGCGGCCCTGAAAAGGAGAATGCAGCGCGACGCAGATCTTGCCCTGGTGCTGGATGTGTTCGAGCGGGAGCCGGAGATCGACCGGGACTGGTGCCAACTGGCACAGATCGCCACACCGCATATCGCCGGTTACAGTGCCGATGCCAAGGTTGCGGCCACCCGCTGTGTGCTGGAAGCGTTTTGCGAACACTTCGGCCTGGATGCGCCGCCAATCGCGGCCAAGGAAGCTCCGTCGGGCTTGCTGACCTTGACGCGGCTGGATACCAGTGCGGAAGGCAGGCGTCAGGCCCGGGCCGTCATTGAGCGTTTCTCACCCCGGGCCGTCAGTGAGGCTTTCTGCCAGAGTCTGGCGGCCGTGCCACCCGGCACATCACTGGCAAAGACCTTCGACGCCCAGCGTCGCCGCCTGGCGCGGCGCCGCGAATTCAGCGTCTGATCCGCATCAAACGCGCTGCTGGGACCACTTGAGCAGGAACTTCTCCAGCTTGCCCATCGCCTGCTGCATCACATCAACAGTAGGCAGGAACACGATACGCACATGCTGGGTATCGGTGATGTTGAAACCACTGCCCTGGACCAGCAGGATTTTCTCGCGCTCCAGCAGTTCCAGCACAAAGCGGGTGTCGTTCTCGATCGGATAGATCTTGGGGTCCAGCCGGGCGAACATGTAGATCGCGCCTTTCGGTTTGACACAACTGACGCCCGGAATCTGGGTCAACTGCTCCCAGGCCGCATCGCGCTGATCGCGCAGCCGGCCGCCGGGAATGATCAGTTCATTGATGCTCTGGTAGCCGCCGAGCGCGGTCTGCACAGCGAACTGGGCCGGCACATTGGAACACAGGCGCATGTTGGACAACACTTCCAGCCCCTCGATGTAATTCTGTGCCTTGTGCTTGGCGCCGCTCAGAATCATCCAGCCCGAGCGGAAACCGGCCAGGCGATAGGACTTGGACAGGCCGTTGAAGGTGACAATGAACAGGTCGTCGCAGAGTGAAGCGATGGGCACATGCCGGGCGTCATCGTAGAGGATCTTGGAATAGATCTCATCGGCGAAGATGACCAGGTCGTTCTCACGTGCCACGCGGATGATTTCCAGCAGCAGGTCCGTGCTGTATACGGCCCCGGTCGGATTGTTGGGGTTGATCAGCACAATGGCGCGGGTCCGATCATTGATGCGGCTTTCGATATCAGCGATATCAGGATACCAGTCGGACTGCTCATCACAGATGTAATGCACGGGGTCGCCGCCGCTCAGGCTTACGGCCGCTGTCCAGAGCGGGTAATCGGGAGCGGGGATCAGGACCTCGTCACCATTGTTGAGCAGGGCCTGCATGGCCATGACAATCAGTTCACTGACGCCATTGCCGAGGTAGATGTCCTCGATTTCCACGCCGTCGATACCGATTTTCTGGCACTCCTGCATGATCGCCTTGCGCGCGCTGAACAGACCCTTGGAATCACTGTAGCCCTGGGCAGCGGAAAGATTGTAGATGACGTCCTGGATGATCTCGTCGGGTGCCTCAAAGCCGAAGGCACCGGGATTACCGATGTTGAGCTTGAGAATGCGATGACCGTCTTCCTCGAGGCGTTTGGCTTCCTCGAGTACCGGTCCCCGGATGTCGTAACAGACCCTGGCGAGTTTGTCCGATTGTACGATCGGTGTGTTGTTTGTCATCCTGTCCTTCCTGCCCGGCCCTTATCGGTGTGCGGGCTGTCCGTGCTATAGTGATATATCTGATAACAGTTGTCCCGGCAGTCGCCGGACGGCGTATTGTAACCGCCTGTCCATCAATAGGATAGCGCGATTGTTTCATCTGATATGGGGGAGTGGAAATGAGTCATCAGGAGCAGGGTGCTGATTCACCCGAGATGCGCAAACATGTGCTGGAAGAAGCGGGCACGGAACGCGCATTCACCGGAAAATACTGGAATTGCAAGACGCCTGGCACCTATCATTGCGCCGGTTGCGGGGAGGCCCTGTTCTCCTCGGAAACCAAATACGACTCCGGTTCCGGCTGGCCCAGCTTCTACCAACCCCTTGCCAGCGAAACCGTGCGCGAGGAAGAAGATCGCAGCAATGGCATGGTTCGCACAGAAGCGCTGTGCAAGCGTTGCGGCGGACATCTTGGCCATATCTTCGAGGACGGTCCCCAGCCCACCGGGCTGCGCTATTGCATCAACTCCGCAGCGCTGGAACTCAAGGAGAAGGAAGACTGAAGTGGGGCGCAACCTCCATTTCTCCAGGCCGGCCCTGGGCCTCGGGCTGTGCCTGCTGGCGCCCTTGCTGCAGGCTGATGAGGGCGAGCCGGCTGCCAGTCACACACTGAGTTTCGGCAGCTATTACGGTGAAGGCGATTTTGGCGAGAACCGGGATACCCGTATTGTCTACCTGCCCTTCAGCTATGAGTACAGCCGGGATGGCTGGCGCTGGTCGGCAAGTCTGCCCTGGTTGCGGATCAGCGGGCCGGGTGACGTGTTGCTCAATATCGGCGGTGTCACGCGCCCGGATCAACCGCAGCGGGAACCAGAGCGTGATAATGTAGCCACTTCCGGTGCCGGTGATCTGCTGCTTCGCGCGACCCGCGAGCTTGACCCCTGGTCAGAGTCCGCGCCTTTCATTGACCTGGCGGTGGAAGTGAAACTGCCGCTTGCCGATGAGACACAGGGCCTGGGGACCGGTGCCCGGGACTATGCCCTGCAGAGCGATCTGTACCAGGTCTGGGGCAATACTACCGTGTTTCTTACCCTCGGTTATCGCTGGCGCGGAAAATCAGACTGGTTTGATGGTCTACAGGATTCAGCTTCGGTGTCTCTGGGCTGGTCACGGCCAGTGCTGCAGGAAGCTGGCGCGAATGCCTGGAGTTGGGGGCTGATCTATGATTATCGTGAGGCGGCCTCGTTGCTTTCCTCGGATATCCATGAACTGCTGCCTTATCTCAACTGGTCGCCAGCCGGAGCCTGGTCGGTCATGGCCTATGCCACCAGGGGCTTCAGCCGCGACAGTATCGATGTGGCGGCCGGATTGCAGCTCAACTACCGTTGGTAGGCTCGCCGATCAGAGACTGAGCGGGCTGGGTCTTGGTGGTGTGATCGAGGCCCGCTGTACCGGTCTGGTCCGTTGAAACGGAGGCAGCTCCGGTCGCTGTATACGCTCCCGGTTCACGCGCTGTTCTTCCTCCTCGCTCGCAACCGCGTCTGTTTGGCCCTCCGCGTTTTCCGCTTCCACGCCGCTGGCAAGCTCCCGTCCTGCTTCCTCTTCAAGCTGGAAGGGGCTGATGCGATCCGCGATGGATCTGCCGTCGGTATCGGGCACCAGCTGAGTGGGCAGTTCGATACGCAGCACGGTATCCACCCGATCGCGCTCGGCGTCGGCACTGGCCATATCTCGGCCCCGTTCAGTGCGGGCATTTCTGGTTGGCAGGTCCAGCCCGATCATGGTGTCGGATTCCGGCTCCGGTGGGCGCGGTGGTGACTCCAGCAACTCGGCCAGTTCCTCTACGGCCTGCGGCAGGGTGGGCTCAGGCTCGATTTCCGGGCGCATCAGCCTGTGTTGCCAGTCACGGGAAGGTGACATGGGTTGTTCTTCGGGCACGACGGCATCCTGGTCGCCCAGGAAGGGGCCACCGCTGCCGCCGAAGTCAAGGTGGCGACCGGTGCCACCCATGCCGCTGCCTTCATCGTCACCATCGCCCAGTATTTTGCCGATACTGCTCGTGGCCAGGATCAGACTGGCCAGGAACAGCACTGTGGCCAGTCCCAGGGCAACCGGATAGCGGCGTATGGCAAGTATGGCTTTAGGCATCGGGTCCGCCTTGCTGGTGTTCAGAGGACGAAGTGCTCGCTTCGTACTGTGTATTGTAATGGAAAATGCCGAAGTTCATACGATAATCGACCGGGACGATGTTCTTGTCGCTGGCATTGCGTTGCTGGTCACGTTCCTGCAGGGCCAGGGCCCGACTGTTCATGCTACGCAGTGCCTGCATGCCCAGATCGCGCGCCAGCTCGGACAGTTCGGCCACCGACTCGGCGGACAGGCGATCATAATAGACACTGCGATCGAAATGCGTCGGTTTCTGCCCCATCAGGTTATGGGCCCCGGCACTGACATGATCATGCAGATTCTTGCCAAAAAAGAAGGCTTTTTCGTCAAAGCCGCGGTCCGGGGTGAAGGCGCCGGTATTGAGCACCACCCGTTTCTGCGCGTCGATGTGGGCCAGATCCAGGCGCAACCATTCATCCAGGATGACCCGCGGACGGATGTCCTTGCGACAGACCTGTTCGACCAGTTCTTCGAAACCGGGCTCGTCGGGGCTGCCGCGTAAGGCGAGTGGTCGGGGAGCGCCGGAAGCGTCCAGGTAATCGCTGCTTCCCGTCCAGTAGGCGATGAGTCGTGCGCCAAGGGATATATTGCCGGGTACTTCGGGGCTGCCATGGGTTGCCAGCTCTTCGCGCAGGCGCTTGACGTCCTTGCGATGGATGCCGGTGAGCAGGTGGATACGACTGTCGCTGGGTGTTTTGCCGTCGACGCGGAAGTCGCGCTCAGCCACTTCGACATAGAGAGATTTGACAAGATCGCCCAGAAACGGCCAGGTCACCTGATGGGACAACATCAGATGCACCATGGGGCGCAATACCTTGCGCAAGGCCCTGACGAGGACTTGCGGGGGCTGGCCCGTCGGCTGTGTGGGCGTTCTGCTCATGTGGACAGTATACTCAAATAGTGGGAATAAATCCCACAATAATCGTTGACGTGGTAAAAATTCCCACGTAGCATAACAGTTGCAGTGGCGCGGGTCATCCACGAGGTCGGATTCATGAGTCTGCAATTCCTGTTCGAGCACAGGCCGGAAGTGACCGGAGCCGAGAATCACGCGGCTCCGGAAAATGCCGCGACAGGGCTCTGCCACCTGCCAGACGGTCGCCGTCTGGCGTGGAGCGAGTACGGGTCACCGCAGGGATATCCTCTGTTCTATTGTCACAACCATGCTGGTACCCGATTGGAAGGTCTTTTCTTCCACGACAGCGCCCGGACCGCCGGTTTCCGCCTGATTGCGATAGACCGTCCCGGTCTGGGCCTGTCGGACTTTTTTTCACGCAGTGACCAGAACAGTTGTGCCGAGGATTTCCTCCAGCTTGCCAATCATCTGGGAATCAGGCGTTTCGGTCTGCTTTCCTGGGGGGGAGGGGGTGCCTTCGCCTTCGCCTTGTCATTGCGGGCACCAACCCGGGTCATGTTTCAGATTTCCCTGGCCTGCCTGCCGTTCTCCCTGGCGCTGGATCGTTCGGCGCTATCCTGGCATGAGGGGTTCAAGCGGGGATGTCTGCGTGGACTGCTGCAGCTGCGTTGCCGCCTGATGCGACCCTGGCCCGGGAAAGGCTCCTGTCGGCAGCGCCTGTTGGAGCAGCTCGGCCTGCCCGACCGGAAGTTGCTGGAACGCCCGGAGGTGATGGATCTGATTGCAGAGAATTTCCGGGAATCCTCGCGTCAGGGTTGTCGTGGTCCGGCAAGGGATCTGGCTTCGCGTTTCAGTCGCTGGCGCTTTGATCCTGCCTCACTGCAGGTGCCGGTCCAGCTCTGGCAGGGTAGTGCCGACACCCTGGTGTCGGAGGCCTGTACCCGAATGCTGGCGCGGTCCCTGCCACACGTGGAATGGCACAGGGTACCTGCTGCCGGTCATCTGTTTTTCCTCCGGGATGGAGATGCAGTGTTCCGGTCAGCGCGGAAATTGCTGGATCAGCAGGCCGAATCGGGCCTTGATGCAGTCATCCGTAAGCGCGGTGCCAATGTCAGGACATCTGTCCGGACGCCCCGATGCCAGCCGGTACACGGAAATGCAGCTTGCCGCCTCCCGCTGCCATCTGGCGTCGTTGCTCGTTCTCCAGGACCCGGGTTTTGAAGTGGGCCAGCATGGTTTCAGCCTCGCTCCGGTAGCGGAAGGGGCCAATGCACTGATCTTCCCTGGTGCGGAAATACCAGAGTCCGGATTCCAGATAAAAACGGTCATTCTGCTCGAAATGTTGCAGGCTGGTATCGGTCCGACGGGTGGCATGGCTCATGGCTTGTCCCCTTTTCTTCTTTCTGTTGTTGTTATTTGTTGTCACTTTGACTATTGGACCGTGAATCGGCCTGTCAGTTTCCCGAACCGAGGTTTTTTCGGTCTCTGTATCGCTCCTTTCACCAGTACTGCTCCCGGTGCCGGGCCGCCACCCCTGCAATTGATTGAATATGCACAGGTGTTGTGGGACAATCCCGCTCCTGAAATGCCCGGCGGGCAAAGGCGCGGGCCAATTCAGTTCCTGATCCGTCCGTGCTTCCGACACGGGTCATCCACACAAGTCAATTGCTTTCCGGCGCCAGGCTGGTGCTGGCTCAAGAGGAATATACATGCAAGTCTCGATCGAAACCACTACCGGACTAGAACGTCGTATGACCGTGGGCGTGCCCGCAGCAGAAGTGGACAATGCTGTGAACGCGCGATTGCAGGAAGCCTCCAAAACGGTGCGTATCAATGGTTTTCGTAAGGGACATGTTCCTCTGAAAGTCATCAAGAACCGTTTCGGCAAGGGGATCCGCCAGGAAGTGATCGGTGAGGTCATGTCCCGCAGTTATTACCAGGCGGTGGCCCAGGAGCAGCTGCGTCCGGCCGGTCAGCCCAGCATCGAACCGAAAACCACCGACGAGGGCAAGGATCTCGAATACGTGGCTACCTTCGAGGTGTATCCCGAGGTCGGGCTGTCCGATTTCAGCAAAATCGAGGTGGAAAAGAAGACGGCCGAGGTAACCGACGCCGATATCGATAAAATGATCGAGAACCTGCGCGAGCAGCGTAAGACCTGGAAAGAGGTAAAACGCCAGGCACGCGAGGGTGATCAGGTCAATATCGACTTTGTCGGCAGTGTTGATGGGGAAGAGTTCGCCGGTGGCACGGGCAATGGTGTGGAACTCGAACTTGGCTCCGGCCGCATGATTCCCGGTTTTGAAGACGGCCTGCTGAAAGCGAAGGCCGGCGAGCAACGCACCCTGGAAGTGACGTTCCCCGAGGAATACCAGAACAGTGAACTGGCCGGTAAGCAGGCGAAGTTCGAAGTCACCGTGAATGCGGTCTCCGAACCGGTCCTGCCTGAGCTCACTGACGAGTTTTTTGCCGTGTTCGGCGTTGAGGAGGGCGGAGAGGAAGCCTTCCGCAAGGAAGTGCGCGAGAACATGGAGCGCGAACTGGGCAAGGCCAGTCGCAATCAGATCAAGAGCGAGTTGATGGAAAAATTGCTCGCGGACAACCCGGTCGATGTGCCGCAGGCATTGGTGGCCAATGAAATTAACACGCTGCGTCAGCAGGCCATGCAGCGCTTTGGCCAGGGTGCGCAGAACCTGGATCCGTCCATGCTGCCTGATGAGCTGTTCCGTGACCAGGCCGTGCAGCGCGTCCAGCTGGGCCTGATCCTCGGTGAGGTGATCAAGCAGCGTCAGCTCAAGGCCGATCCGGCCCGGGTGCGTGAGTCCATCGAGGATATTGCGGCAACCTATGAAGAGCCGGAGCAGGTGGTGTCCTGGTACTACAGTAATGAGGAACAGCTGCAGGCCATGGAGTCCGTGGTGCTGGAGGACCAGGTCTTCGACATCATCCTGGAAGAGGCGAAGGTCAAGGAGAAGAAGGCCAGCTACGATGAGCTGATCAATCCCAAGCAGGCGGAAGAAAACAAAGACGCCAAGGCGGACAAGAAGAGCACGAAGAAGTCGACAGCAAAGAAAGACAGCAGTAAAGAGGAAGCCGATTCCGGAGACAAGCCGGCGGCGAAGAAGACTGCGGCGAAGAAGGCTACAGCAAAAAAGGCCGCTCCGAAGAAGGCAGCAGCCAAAAAAGCGGATGACGGGGCTGCCGGGAAGAAGTCCACCGCCAAAAAGTCTACGGCAAAGAAAGCGGCCAGCAAGAAAGCTGACAAATAATCCAGACAGCACGGGTGACAGGATTTATGGAACACGACAAGTACGCCGCCCACTCGGCACTCATTCCCATGGTCGTCGAGCAGACCTCGCGCGGCGAGCGCTCCTATGACATTTTTTCCCGTCTGCTCAAGGAGCGTGTCATTTTCCTGGTCGGACCGGTGGATGATCATGTGGCCAACCTGGTGGTGGCGCAGCTTCTGTTTCTCGAATCCGAGAACCCGGACAAGGACATCCACCTGTACATCAACTCGCCCGGTGGCTCGGTCACGGCTGGCATGTCGATCTATGACACCATGCAGTTCATCCGTCCCGACGTCAGCACCCTCTGTGTCGGCCAGGCGGCCAGCATGGGCGCCCTGTTGCTCACGGCCGGGGCCGCCGGCAAGCGCTACGCCCTGCCGCACTCCCGGGTGATGATCCATCAGCCCAGCGGTGGTGCCCAGGGCCAGGCTGCCGATATCCAGATCCAGGCGCAGGAAATCATAAAACTGCGGGAGCAGCTCAATCGTATAATGGCATTGCATACCGGTCAGTCGCTTGAGATTATAGAACGCGATACCGAGCGTGATACCTTCCTGACGGCCGAGGCGGCTGTCGATTATGGTCTGGTTGACCGGGTGCTTGAACGCCGCGCTGCGGTGGAAACGCCGCAATAAGCGGCTGCTGTAAGAGGTAATTGCATGTCAGATGATCGCTACAATGACGGCGAAGAGAACGGTAAATTGTTGTACTGCTCTTTTTGCGGTAAAAGCCAGCATGAAGTGCGCAAGCTGATTGCCGGCCCGTCCGTCTTTGTCTGTGATGAATGTGTCGACCTGTGTAACGACATCATCCGGGAAGAGATCCAGGAGAAGGAAAGTGAAGGCAGTCGCAAGCGTCTGCCCACGCCCGAGGAAATCAAGCTCACCCTGGACGAGTATGTGATCGGGCAGGAAGCAGCCAAACGGGTGCTTTCCGTGGCCGTGTACAACCACTACAAGCGCCTGAACTACGAGCAGGGCAATGACGGGGTGGAGCTGAGCAAGAGCAACATCCTGATGATCGGGCCCACCGGTACCGGCAAGACCCTGCTGGCCGAGACCCTGGCACGCACACTGGATGTTCCTTTCACCATCGCTGACGCCACCACCCTGACCGAAGCCGGTTATGTGGGCGAGGATGTCGAGAACATCATCCAGAAGCTGTTGCAGAAGTGCGAGTACGATGTGGAGAAGGCGCAGATCGGGATCGTCTACATTGACGAGATCGATAAGATCTCACGCAAGTCCGACAACCCGTCCATCACCCGTGATGTGTCAGGTGAGGGCGTGCAGCAGGCCCTGCTGAAGCTGATCGAGGGCACGGTGGCCTCGGTGCCGCCTCAGGGTGGACGCAAACACCCGCAGCAGGAGTTCCTGCAGGTGGATACCAAGAATATCCTGTTCATCTGTGGTGGCGCTTTTGCAGGCCTGGACAAGGTCATCCGCGACCGCTCGGAGAAGGGTGGCATCGGGTTTGGCGCCGAGGTGCGCAGCAAGGACACCTCCCAGGGTATTGGCGAGATACTGCACGACGTTGCGCCCGAGGACCTGGTCAAGTATGGCCTGATCCCCGAATTCGTCGGCCGTCTGCCGATGATTGCCACGCTCGAAGAGCTTGACCTGGACGCGCTGGTGCGAATTCTCAAGGAACCGAAGAACTCCCTGGTCAAACAGTACACCAAGCTGTTCGAGATGGAAGACGTGGAAATCCAGTTCCGCGACGACGCATTGCGCGCCATTGCCATCAAGGCGAAAGAGCGCAAGACGGGCGCTCGTGGCCTGCGCTCGATCATGGAATCGGTCCTGCTCGAAAGCATGTACAAGATTCCCTCGGTAGAAGGGGTCAGCAAGGTGGTCATCGATGAGGCGGTGATCAATGGCGAGTCCGAACCCATGCTGATGTACGAGAATACCGAGAAGAGCACGTCGCGCGCTGTCGACGAATAGCGCTGACTGATCCCTTTCATTTCCCTGCGGGTAAAAAATGGGCAACTGTCCGGAGGAACCGGACAGTTGCGGACCCCGTAGCGGCATTGCATACTGAAGACACGATTCTGAATTGCTCTGTCACGCTTGAATAGCTGGCGGGTCAACCCCATATACCGGGGTATATGCGCGTAAGCGCCACCACTCATCGCATGAAATCGAGACCATATTTATGGGACAGATCTCCGAACACCCCGATCAACACGACAACGAGAGTCGATCGTCACTGCCGCTTCTGCCGCTGCGCGATGTGGTGGTGTACCCGCAGATTGTTCAGCCCCTGTTCGTCGGGCGCCCAAAATCGATCAAAGCCCTCGAGGCGGCCATGCAGGACCAGAAAGAGGTCTTGCTGGTGGCCCAAAGAAATGCCGCCGACGATGATCCGGGTCCGAAGGATATCTTCAGCATCGGCACCATTTCCACCATCCTGCAGCTGATCCGTTTGCCCGACGGCACCGTCAAGGTGCTGGTCGAGGGCGTATCCAGGGCGCGTGTGGGGAAAGTGGAGCTGGACGACGGCCATTACCGAAGCCAGGTTGTCAAACTCAACCCGGAGCCGCTGGGCGAGAACCAGGAGCCCCTGCTGCAACGTTCCCTGCTGTCGCAATTCGAACAGTATGTGCAGCTCAGCAAGAAGATCCCGCCCGAAGTGATGACCTCCATTTCCGGAATCGAGGATCCGGGTCGGATGGTGGACACAATTGCTTCACATATGTCCCTGCAGTTGCAGGAACGCCAGAATCTGCTGGAGCTGGTGGGGCTCAAGTCCCGCATTGAGCACCTGATGGGTCTGATCGAGGCGGAGATTGATCTGTTCCAGGTTGAAAAACGCATTCGCGGCCGCGTCAAGAAGCAGATGGAGAAGAGCCAGCGCGAGTACTATCTGAACGAGCAGATGAAAGCCATCCAGAAAGAGATGGGTGAGCTGGATGATGCCCCGAACGAAGCCGAAGAGCTGAAGCAGAAAATCGAAGACGCGGGCATGTCCAAGGAGGCGAAAGAGAAAGCGCTTACCGAACTGGGCAAGTTGCGGATGATGTCACCGATGTCCTCGGAAGCATCAGTGGTGCGCACCTATCTCGACTGGATGGTCAGTGTGCCCTGGAAAAAGCGCAGCCGGGTCTCCCTCGATCTGTCCAAGGCGGAGAAAGTCCTGGATGCCGATCATTACGGCCTGGAAGAGGTCAAGGATCGCATTCTCGAGTACCTGGCCGTGCAGAAGCGGGTCCGCAAGCTCAAAGGGCCGATCCTCTGCCTGGTTGGTCCTCCGGGCGTGGGCAAGACCTCGCTGGGTGAATCCATTGCACGTTCCACCAATCGGAAATTTGTGCGCATGGCCCTGGGCGGTGTGCGCGACGAGGCCGAGATCCGCGGTCATCGACGCACGTATATCGGCTCTCTGCCAGGCAAAATCACACAGAAGCTGGCCAAGGTCGGAGTGAAGAACCCGCTGTTCCTGCTCGACGAAATCGACAAGATGGGCATGGATCACCGTGGTGATCCCGCCTCGGCCCTGCTTGAGGTGCTGGATCCGGAACAGAACCACAACTTCAACGACCATTATCTGGAAGTTGACTATGATCTGTCGGAGGTGATGTTCGTCTGTACCTCCAACACCATGAATATTCCGGGTCCGCTGCTGGACCGGATGGAAGTGATCCGGCTGCCCGGTTACACCGAGGAAGAAAAGATCAACATCGCCCTGCGGTACCTGGTGCCGAAGCAGATCAAGGCCAATGGGCTGAAGGCGGAAGAGCTGACGATTGGCGAGGACGTGGTGCGTGACCTGGTGCGCTATTACACCCGCGAAGCCGGTGTGCGCAGCCTGGAGCGCGAAGTTGCCAAGATCTGCCGCAAGGTGGTCAAGGAAAACGCGGTGGAGAACAAGAACCTGCCGATGACCCTGACGCCGGAGCAACTGGAAGACTACTCCGGGGTGCGCCGCTTCGATTTCGGTGTGGCCGAGGAAGCCAATCATATCGGTCAGGTCAACGGCCTGGCCTGGACACAGGTGGGAGGCGAGCTGCTGACCATCGAAGCCGTGGCCGTGGACGGCAAGGGCAAGACGGTCAAGACCGGCTCCCTGGGTGATGTCATGCAGGAATCCATCCAGGCAGCCATCACCGTGGTACGAAGCCGGGCACCTGCATTGGGCTTGCCGGCCGATTTTCACGAGACAAAAGACCTGCACGTTCATGTGCCGGAAGGCGCCACGCCGAAAGACGGTCCAAGTGCCGGTGTCGGCATGTGCACGGCCCTGGTGTCCGTATTGACCGGGATTCCGGTGCGGGCGGACGTGGCCATGACCGGTGAAATCACCCTGCGTGGCCAGGTGCTTCGCATCGGGGGCCTCAAGGAGAAGTTGCTGGCAGCCCATCGCGGTAACATAAAGACCGTGATCATTCCGTCGGAAAACGAGCGTGATCTCAAGGAGATACCGGACAACATCAAGGCCGATCTGGAGATCCGACCGGTCAAATGGATTGATGAAGTGCTGGAGATTGCCCTGGAGCGCATGCCTGTTCCGAACAGTGAAGAAGAATCCGGCAAAGCCCGGACCGGGAGCAAGACGCGCAAGCAATCCGGTAAGGGAGGACCCAAGTCCGTGCCCAGCACCCACTGATGGCGCGGGCTTTGGTTGACAGTGCTTTCCGCACCTTGGTATAAAGTGGCGGTCGTGCCGCTTGCAGTCGGGGTGCGAAAACCACGGATACTGCAAACTGATACTATTTTTGAAGACAGAAAAATAAAGGGGATAACGTGAATAAATCAGAACTGATTGAAGCCGTAGCTGCCAACGCCGATGTACCCAAGGCCGCGGCCGGACGTGTCATCGATGCGATGATCGACACAGTGACCGATTCATTGAAAAAGAGCGACCCGGTTGTGCTCGTGGGCTTCGGCACTTTCGCAACAAAGGAGCGTGCTGCCCGTACCGGACGCAACCCCCAGACTGGTGCCACCATCCAGATCCAGGCGGCCAAAGTGCCCAGCTTCAAGCCCGGCAAAGCATTAAAGGACGCGGTCAACAGCTGATCCGTCGCCGGGTCCTCCTTCGGGGGATCCGGTCCGGATACCCTGGTGCAGTTTGCCACCACGCGGCCCGCAAGGTCGCCGGTATACTGCCCCAACGTAAACTGTAGGAAGGGGCGCATCGGTGATGCGCCTTTTTCGTATTATCAGGAGATGCAGAAAGCCTCATGCTGCAGAGAATTCGTGACAACTCACAGAGTTTTGTTTCAAAGATCATCATCGGACTGATCATCGGGGTGTTTGCCCTGTTCGGTGCCGAGTCGATCGTGGGTGGTTTCTTCGGGGGTAACTCCGTGGCCACGGTCAATGGCGAGGAGATCACCGAGCAGGAACTCAATAACAGTGTTCAGAACCTGATGGCCAACCTGGGCGGTCAGGTGGCGGATATGGATGATGAGATGCTGCGGCAGATCGCTCTGGAACAGTTGATCGAGGATCGGCTGTTGATGCAGGCGGCTGATGATGCCGGGCTGCGTATTTCCGACCAGTCACTGGATCGCCAGATTCTGCAGTCTCCCCAGTTCCAGCTGGATGGACGCTTTGACCGGGACATGGCCGTTCGCACCATGGCTTCCCAGGGGTTCACGCCGGCCACTTACCGCCAGGCCCTGGCCGAGCGCATGATAGTCAGTCAGTTGGCCAATGCCTATGCCAGTTCAGGTTTTGTCACCGACGCGGAACTCGAGCAGGTGGCCGAGTTGCTGGCCCAGCGCCGCGATTTCCGTTTCGTTTCCGTGGCACCTGGTACCCGGACGCTGGGTGAACCGATTTCCGACGAGGAGATCCGTGCCTACTACGACAACAACTCCGATCGCTTCATGCGTGAGGAGCAGGTCGCCGTGGATTACGTCCTGCTGGACAGGGCGGACATTTTTGCCGAGCGTGAAGTCGATCAGGATCGCGTTCGCGCCCAATATGAGCAGGAGCGTGATGCGGCAACTTCCAGCGTGGAGCGCCGGGCCTCACATATTCTGTTGGAAGTGGGGCAAGCCGTCAGTGAAGAGCAGGCCATGGCCACGGCCGAGGATCTGCTGGAGCGCATCCGCGCTGGCGAGGATTTTGCCGAGCTGGCAGCCGAGTTCTCTGATGATCCCGCCTCGGGTGCTGACGGTGGGGATATCGGCTATACCGATGGCACGGTGTTCCCCGATGCCATGGAGAATGCATTGCGCGAACTGGAGGTGGGCGAAGTGTCCGAACCTGTGCGCAGTGAGTTCGGTGTCCATCTGATGAAACTGACCGAATACGAAGCGCAGGATTTCCCACCATTCGAGGAGCTGGCCGAGCGCATCGAGCGGGACCTGGTCTCGTCCGAGGTGCAGCGTGAATACTTTGCTCGCATGGAAGACTTGGCCAATCTGGCCTTCGAGAATTTCGACCTGGAGCCGGTGGCCGAGGAAATGGGACTGGAGATCCGCACCACGCCGTTTTTTGGCAGGGGCGGTGGCAGTGACGGAATCACTTCACAAAGTGCGGTCTACAACACGGCGTTCTCTGATGATGTGCTGGTGGATGAACTGAACAGCGACATCATCGAGCTCGATGACGAGCGCGCGCTGGTGATGCATCTGAACGAATACCGGCCCGCCGAACTGCGACCTCTGGAGGAAGTCCGTGCCGAGATTGCAGCCTTGCTGCGCAGTGAGCGCGAGCGGCAGTTGGCCCGGGAGCTGGGTGAGCGGATTCTTGCCGCCCTACGGGCCGGAGAGCCGGTCGAGGAGCTGTTGGCAGAGAATGAGCTGGAATGGCGTGAGTACGAGGAAGTCAGCCGCCAGGATCCACGGGTCAATCCCGAGGTGCTGCGGTCGGCGTTTGCCATGCAGCCCGCCGATGACGATGCAGTGCAGTACCGTGGCGGAAGCCTGCAAAACGGTGCCTTTGTTGTGATCGAGTTGCAGCGGGTCGAGACCGGCAGCCTGGCGGATCTCAGTGAGGATGAGCTGCGACAGTTCCGTGCCCAATTGCAGGAGCAGGGTGGTCGGCGTACCTTTGAGGCATTGTTGCAAAGCCGCCGCGAGCAGGCCACGATCCGCTAATTGATTAGGCTCCTGCAGTAAAAAGGCCGCTGCGCCGATGAGGGCAAGCGGCCTTTTTTGTGCTTCCTGTTTTCTGTCTTTCGGGGACGGCTCTGTTTGAACCTCTGATTAATTCCCGTCCAGGCTTTCAAGACTGCCCATGGCAGTCGTGTTGAACCCGCCATCGACGTAGAGGATTTCACCACTGATGCCCGAGGCGAGGTCGGAGCAGAGGAATGCGGCGGCATTGCCGACTTCATCGATGGTGGTGTTGCGACGCAGCGGTGTCTGCGCCTGGTTGTGGTCGAGCATACGGCGGAAACTCTTGATGCCGGATGCGGCCAGGGTGCGGATGGGGCCTGCGGAAATGGCGTTGACCCGGGTGCCTTCCGGCCCGAGACTGCTGGCCATATAACGCACATTGGCCTCCAGGCTGGCTTTGGCCAGACCCATGACATTGTAGTTGGGCAGGCTGCGCACGGCGCCCAGATAACTCATGGTCAGCAGGCTGCCCTGGCGGTCACGCATCATCTCGCGCCCGGCCTTGGCCAGGGCCACAAAACTGTAGGAGCTGATTTCGTGGGCCTGACGGAAGCCCTCCCGAGTGGTGACATCCACATAGTTACCATCGAGTTCATGTGCCGGTGCGTAGGCAACCGCATGAACAATACCGTCCAGGCCATCCCAATGCTTGCCCAGTTCACTGAACACGGCTTCGATTTCGGCGTCGTCGGTCACATCGCAGGGGAAACACAGTTCGGAATCCCAGTTGGCTGCCAGTTTTTCCACCCGACCCTTGAGTTTCTCTCCCTGGTAGGTGAAGGCGAGTTCAGCGCCTTCCCGGTGCATGGCGGCGGCAATCCCCGAAGCGATGGACAATTTGCTGGCCACGCCGAGAATCAGAAAACGTTTTCCTGTCAAAAAACCCATAAGCAAGTCCCTGTCTGTGTGCATTTTCGATGCTCATATTATCGACTATTTGGACGTCCCTTGATAGTCCGAAGCCTTGCCTGTTCAGGCGCTGCCCACTGGTATACACTCCCCGCACTCCGAGGCCTGTAGCGGCCGGTTTAAATATCCGGAAGAAAATGTGGGATGCGTGAGATGCCATTGAAAAAACGCGGCGGGCCCGATTTGCGCGGCAATTTACTAAACATTCTGGTAGTAGCTTCCGCGCTGTTGACCACCCAGGTGGCGGCCGAGGATCTGCCAGTGATAGAGGTCACCGGATTGCTGCCCGATGACCTGAGCATGACGCCGGGCGCGGCGGCCGTGGTGGATGCAGCCGATATCGAACGCCTGCGTCCTTATACGCTGCACGACCTGTTCGATTCGGTTGCGGGGCTGCGCACCATCGATGACGATGTGACCGGTCGACGGGCGGCGATTGCTGTGCGTGGAGCCCCGCCGAGACGCTCACGCAAGACACTGCTGCTTGAGGATGGCGTGCCGCTGAACCTTTCCTCCTATATCGACCCGAGTGTGCATTACACACCACCGATGGAGCGACTGGAGCGTGTGGAGGTGATCAAGGCGGCCGGTCAATTGCGTCATGGGCCCCTGAATAATCATGGTATCGTCAATTTCCGCAACCGTCAGGCCACAGAGCGATCCGAATCACGCCTGTCCCTGGCCGGTGGTACACAGAACAGTTTCCGTCGCCATCTGAGCCATAGCCGGCGTGATGGGGATGTGGGCATGCTGTTTGCCTACAGTGGTTTCAACGCCGACGGACGCTTTGATGTGGAAGACATGCAGTACGATGATTTCCACGGCAGTGTTGATTGGCAGGTGAATGCCGAACATGCACTGGAAATGTCAGCGACCTGGCACCGTGAACGCTCGCACTACGATGAAAGCAATCTGACTCCGCAGGAATACGCGGTGGCACCGGACCGCAAGGCCGGTCGTTTCGGCCAGGAATACAACCACTTCGCTCTGGACTACCGAAAGCTGGCGCTGCGTCATGATTGGGACGCCGGTGGCCGATTGCGGCTGAGCAGCCTCGCCTTCATCACCGATGCGGATCGACCACGATTCACCGCCAATCCGGGTGATGTGGCTGTTGCTGCATTGCCGGAACTGCAGTGGGCGCCCGGAGATGGTGTATTCATTCCTGGCGAGCAGGGCAGGATGGTCAGTCGTGATCGGCGCTACCGGACACGCGGGCTGGACAGCCGGATGTCGTTGGCAGCAATCGAAACCGGACAACTACGCCATGAATTCGAGTGGGGGCTGCGCTACGAGCAGCATTATCTCAACGATATGCGCTCCACCGGTGAGGTTGGGGAAATCCTGACGGTGAACAGGCGCGGCCCATTGGGCCGCGATGTGGCGCATCAGGCACGCGCCGTTTCCCTGTATGCCCAGGACCGCATCACTAGCGGGGACTGGCAATTCACGCCCGGGCTGCGCACCGAGTATTACGAACAGAGCAAGCAGCGCAAGTCGATCCGCCTTGATCCAGGCCCGCATGCGCCACTGGAAACTGATTACAACCGTATTCTGCTGCCGGGTGTCAGTGTGTTGTACCGGGGCCGGGAAGACGCTCAGTGGTTCGCCAATCTGGCACGCGGCTACACGCCAGCACCCTCGCGGACGGCCGAGAGCTTTCCCCTGGAGCCGGAGACGGGCATCAATGCCCAGATTGGCGTCCGCTACCAGCCGCATACGGGGTTCGAGATGGAAGCGGCCCTGTTCTTCAACCGTATCCGGGACACCATAGTGCAGCTACCGTATTCCATGGATGGCATGAGCCTTGTACTCAACAGTGCCGACTCGCGCTCCTTTGGTGGTGACCTATCATGGGAAGCGCGCCGGGCTGCGCTGCGCTTTAGGGGACTGGAGAGCTTTGCCCGACTTGCATTGAACTACACGCGGGCGGAGTTCACCGAGAACCGCGCGGATGCTCCCATTCGGGGTAATCGTGTGCCGGAAGTGTCAGATGTGGCGGGCAGTTTCACGCTGGGTGTTTCGCATGCGACAGGCTGGACCTTCAGTGCCAGCTGGAGCCATCGCTCCGGTTTCTACACCGATCCGATGAATACCCGGGAATTGGTGTTGACCGATGGCGATCGTGAACCACTGGGTGAGGGCGACTGGCTCTCCCTGCGCGAACCGGTGGTGCTGGGTCGGGTGGCCGGACGCGGATTGCTGGGCGCGCGCCTGATATACGATGCGCCTTCAGACAATATTTCGCTCTGGCTCCAGGGTCGTAATCTGCTCGATCGGCGTTATGTTGCTGACCTGGAGAACGGTATGCGACCGGGTGCCGAGCGTACCCTGATGGCTGGTGTGGAACTGCGCTTCTGAATCCTGGAGAGGGGGCGGGGAGCGGTTTTGCGGCTCCGGTTTTCCTTGCCAAGAATCAGGAGGTTTGGTAGTTTTCGTTTTTGTAATTTTTTAACAAGCCATAAAAACAATGGCTTAGCCTGATGGACGATCAGTGTTTCCGGGGATCTGCAGAATGGATGCTCTGATCGTGATGCCAGACACTATTGGACCTGCCGGATTTGGCGGGCCGTTTTTTATTTTGGGGGAGCTTCAAGACCCTGTATGAAACATCTTCTGAGCCTGTCTGCCGTTCTTGCCCTGTTGTGGTGGATCCTCTCTGGTTCCACTTCCTTCAAACTGGTCGGCCTCGGTATCGTCTCCGTCCTTTTCACCGCCTATGTCGCGCAACGCTTGCAGGCGGTGGACCGTGAATCCCTTCCGCTGCACATGGCCAAACGACTGCTTGGCTACTGGCCCTATCTGCTCTGGCAGATCGTGCTGTCCAATATCGCGATGTCCCGGCTCATCCTCAGCCGCAATCCCGATCTCGATCCGCGGATCATCCGAGTCAACATCCGGCAGAAGTCGGATCTCGGTAAGGTGGTGCTGGGTAATTCCATAACACTGACACCTGGCACTGTAACGCTGGATTTCGGAGAGGACGATATCGAGGTCTATGCGATCAATGAGGAAGCGGCCAACGGTGTACTGTCGGGCGAGATGGACAACCGGGTTCCGGTTTACGAGGAGAAAAGCTGATGTGGGTTGCCGCTTCCCTGGCCATTCTGGTGGTGATGTTGATGGCCATAATTCGGGCCCTGAAAGGGCCAACGGTCTATGACCGCATACTTGCCGTCAACATGTTCGGCACCAAGACGGTGTTGCTGATTGCCTTGCTGGCCGCGATCGCTGACCGGGCCGACTACCTGGATATCGCCCTGGTTTATGCCATGATCAATTTCATTGCCATCCTGGCGGTGATGAAGTACTTCGAAACCGGCAGCCTGGGGCATCCCGGCAAAGGGGAGGCGCCAGTGACTGCCGGACCGGATGGGCCCGAACTGGGGGCCGAGGATTTACAAGTGCCTGAAGATGGTGCCACGGATGAATCCACTGATGAAAACAGGGAGCAGTCATGACCGAGATCAGCATCTGGATTGCCGGCCTGTTTTTGCTGGGTGGCAGCCTGCTCGGCCTGATCGGGGCCCTGGGTATTCTGCGCCTGCCGGACTTTTACACACGCACACATGCTGCGGGCATTACTGACACACTCTGCAGTGGCCTGTTCACGGCGGCGCTGGTGGTTCACTTCGGCTTGACCCTTGCGAGCCTGAAGGTGCTGCTGATCTTCATGTTCCTGCTGTTCACCTGCCCGACCGCCTCACATGCACTGGCGCGTACAGCCCGCACCAATGGCCTGGAGCCCTGGATGAAGAAAAGTACCGATAAAGCAGAGCAGGGTAGCAGCGGGGAGGCACATCCATGATTGACTGGTTTGCACCGCTGATCGACATCTTCCTGCTGGCCTTTCTGGCGATCATTTCCATCGCAATCCTGAGGATTCGGGACCTGTTCAGTGGCGTGATGCTGTTTGGCATCTACAGCCTGGTTTCCGCTTCGTTGTTCATGGTGCTGGAAGCGGCCGATGTCGCCTTCACCGAAGCGGCTGTGGGCGCGGGCATTGCCACCATATTGATGATGGCCACCCTGTCGATGACCGGACGTTACGAGAAAGAAAAACCGAAGGGCAAGTCGCCGTTGCTGCCCCTGGCCATCGTGATTGTCACCGGCGCCACCCTGGTGTACGGAATCGCAGACCTGCCACCTTTTGGTGCGGCGGAGAACCCGGCGCAGACGCACGTGGCGCCACGTTATCTGCAGGAATCGCCCAACGAGATTGATGTGCCCAATGTGGTGGTGGCGGTACTGGCCAGCTACCGGGGCTACGATACCCTGGGCGAGGTGGTGGTGGTATTCGCCGCGGGTGTTGCCGTGCTGATGCTCATCGGCAGTACCGCCACCCGTCGCCGATGGCGGCATGGAGACGAGGACGAGAAAGCCTCGCCACGGTCGCGCGCTCCCGGAGACAATGACAGTAAGCAGGAGGCGGACTCATGAAGGAAAAACGCATACTGCGCGTTGTCGGCAAGTTTCTCATTCCCTACATCATGCTGTTCGGCCTGTACGTCCAGTTCCACGGTGACTATGGTCCGGGTGGCGGCTTCCAGGCGGGTGTGATCTTTGCCGCGGCATTTATCATCCATACCTTGCTGTTTGGTGTGAAGAACACGATGCAAATCGCACCGGAATGGTTGCTTCGCGCTGTTGCGGCAGCCGGGCTGGCCCTGTTCACACTGGTCGGTGTGGTGACCATGCTGCTGGGCGGCAACTTCCTCGACTACGATCATCTGGCATCTGACCCCATCGTCGGACAGCATGTGGGCATGATCCTGGTTGAGCTGGGGGTCGGCCTGAGTGTGGCTTCGGTGATCATGCTGATCTTTTTCACATTCGCCAACCGGAGAGAACAGCAATGAGCGGACTGGGCGCCTGGAACTACATCATCATCATCTTTCTCATGATGACAGGGCTGTACATGGTCATCTCCAGCAGCAACCTGATCAAGAAGATGATCGGGCTGAACGTCTTCCAGACTTCGGTTTTCTTTCTCTACATCAGTTTCGGTTACATCGCCGGCGGTGCCGGTCCGGTGCTGGTCGAAGGGCAGGAGCTGTATTCGAATCCACTGCCTCACGTTCTGATACTGACCGCCATTGTGGTGGGTGTGGCTGTCACTGCCGTGGGATTGGCACTGGCGGTCCGCATCCGTGAAGAGTTTGGCACAGTGGAAGAAGATGAACTGCACAAAATGGACTCCTCACTGTAATGACTGAACAACTCTCTGCATTGATCATCGTACTGCCGATGCTGGCGGCACCCCTGATTGTGTTGCTGCGCGGCTCAACGCTGCCCTGGCTGGTGGCCACGGCGGTTTCCTGGATCACCTTCATCTGTGCGGCATTCCTGTTGCAGCACGTGGTCAACGAGGGGACCCACATCTACAGTATGGGCGGCTGGGAAGCACCCTACGGCATTGAATACCGCATCGACTTTGTCAATGCCTTGCTGCTGCTGTTGCTGACCGGTATCGCTTCGGTGGTCATGCCCTATGCGCGGCTCAGTGTGGAGCATGAAGTGGGGGCCGAGAAAGCGCCTTATTTCTATGCCACCCTGATGATGCTCGCGGTTGGCCTCTGCGGTATCACGGCCAGCGGCGACGCCTTCAACATCTTCGTGTTCCTGGAGATCTCCTCACTGGCGACCTATGCCCTGATTGCAATGGGCCGGGACCGGCGGGCGCTGACGGCCTCTTTCTCCTACCTGATAATGGGTACCATCGGTGCCACCTTCTACCTGATCGGTGTCGGCTTCCTCTATGTCATGACCGGTACGCTGAATCTGGCCGATCTGGCCGAGCGCCTGCCGGAGATATCCGACAGCGGTACGGTGCGCACGGCCTTTGCCTTCATCGTCACGGGTATTGCACTGAAGCTGGCCCTGTTCCCGCTGCACCTGTGGTTGCCCAATGCCTACACCTTTGCGCCCTCGGCAGTGACCGCCCTGCTCGGGGCAACGGCCACCAAGGTGGCAGTCTATGTGATGGTGCGTTTCATTTACTCCGTCTTCGGCGTGCAGTTCAGCTTCCAGAGCCTGCCCCTGATGGAAGTGTTCCTGGTACTGGCCGTGGTGGGACTGCTCAGCGCCTCCAGTGTCAGCATCACCCAGCCCAATATCAAACGCATGCTGGCCTATTCCAGTGTGGCGCAGATCGGCTATATCGTGCTCGGCATTTCCATGGCGACCGCAGCCGGCCTGACGGCATCCTTGCTGCACGTATTCAATCACGCGGTGATGAAAGCGGCCCTGTTCATGGCCCTGGGCGCCGTTGCCTACCAGATGGGGGGCACTGACCTGACGCATATGCGTGGACTGCGCCGCACCATGCCGTGGACCTTCTGGGCTTTTGTCATCGGCGGCCTGAGCCTGATTGGTGTGCCGCTGACGGTCGGTTTTGTCAGCAAATGGCACCTGATCGTGGCAGCCCTCGAGCTGGGCTGGTGGCCGATAGTGCTGGTCATCCTGGTGGGCTCCATGCTGGCCGTGGTCTACATCGGCCGTGTTGTCGAGGCGGGCTGGTTCGGTGAACCGGAGAATCCGGAACGCCGCGAAGCGCCGCTGGGTCTGCTGATTCCATTATGGGTGCTGATTGTGCTGAATGTTTACCTGGGTATCGATACCCGTCTGACGGTTTGTATTGCTGAAATGGCCGCCGCCCAGCTGATGGGAGGTGCCTACTGATGTCCGCGACCTATGCCGTACTGTTTTCCATACTGATTCCGCTCATCGGGGCCGTGCTGATCGGCCTGACCGGGAAGCGCCCGAATCTGCGCGAAGCGGTCACCATCGTCACCTCCGTGCTTCTGTTCCTGACCGTGTTGCAGGTGCTGTCTGCGTTCCAGGCAGGCGAGACCATCGAGATCGAACTGGTCACGCTGTTCTCCGGCCTGTCCATCGCCTTTCACGTCGAACCTCTGTCCATGGTGTTTGCCATGGTGGCGAGTGGCCTCTGGGTAATCACCTCTGTGTATGCCATCGGCTATATGCGGGGCAACCAGGAGAAATACCAGACCCGCTTCTATGCCTGTTTTGCCATTGCCCTGGCGGCCGCCATGGGCATTGCCTTCTCTGCCAACCTGCTCACGCTTTTCATTTTCTATGAGGTGCTGAGCCTGTCGACCTATCCATTGGTGGCACACAAGGGCGACCAGAAGGCCCGCTCCGGCGCCCGTACCTATCTGACCATCCTGATGGGTACCTCGATTGTCTTCATGCTGCCGGCAATCGTCTGGGTTTACGCGGCCGCTGGAACGCTCGACTTTGTACCCGGTGGTGTGCTGGCCGGACGCATGGACACCGCAGCTGCCACCATACTTTTGCTGCTGTTTGTCTTTGGTGTGGCCAAGGCCGCCGTGATGCCATTCCATCGCTGGTTGCCGGCGGCCATGGTGGCACCGACGCCGGTTTCAGCCCTGCTGCACGCGGTGGCGGTTGTTAAGGCCGGTGTGTTCACGGTGACCAAGGTGGCCCTGTACACCTTTGGTCCGGAATTCCTGGCAGAGGTGCCAGTCCGTGACTTTGTCATTTTCATGGCCGGCTTCACGGTGGTCGCCGCCTCGGTGGTGGCCCTGATGCAGACCAATCTCAAGCGCCTGTTGGCCTATTCCACGGTGGCACAGCTCAGTTATGTGGTCATCGCTGCGCTGGTGCTGGTGCCGTTCTCCAAGATTGGCGCCGCCTTGCATATCGCCGCGCACGCACTGGGCAAGATCACCCTGTTCTTCACGGCCGGTGCGATTTATACCGCTTCGAAAAAGGCGGAGCTGCCACAGTTGCATGGTATCGGCAAACGCATGCCATGGACCATGGCCGCCTTCACCATCGGCGCATTGTCCATGATCGGGGTGCCGCCTACGGCCGGCTTTGTCTCCAAGTGGTACATTTTTGGCGGCTCCTTTGAACTGGGCAATTATTACGTGGTGATTGTGCTGATGTTGTCGACCGTGCTGAATGCGGCCTATTTCCTGCCCATCATCTTCAATGCCTGGTTCGGCCGCGAGCAGGGTGAGAATCCGGTGCAGCATGGTGAGGCGCCCTGGAACATGGTGCTGGCCCTGAGCCTGACCGCTGCGATGACCGTGCTGTTCTTCTTCTTTAACGGGCCGCTCATCGATCTTGAATACCAGTTGGCCGGAGGAGGGCAGTAATGGGTGACGTGATCTTTTTGCCGGCATTCATTCTGTTGTTGGGGGCGGGCCTGCTCGCCATCCTTCCGAACTATGCCCGGCTGCCAATCATTGTGTTGGCCCCGGTGCTGGCGCTGGCCAGCATTCTCGGCATGGACGAGAATCTGCGTCTGACCACAGGTTTTCTCAGTTATCAGGTGGTACTGATCGAGAACTCTGGCCTGCGCAGCCTGTTTGCCATGAGTTTCACCCTGGTGCTGCTGGCTGGCCTGCTGTATGTGGCCGACACCGCCAGTAAACTGGAACTGGTTGCAGCCATGGCCTACGGTGGCGCTGCGGTGGGCCTGAGTTTTGCCGGTGACCTGCTGGTGCTGTTCCTGTTCTGGGAGTTCATGCTGATTTTTTCCGCCATCCTCGTGTTCGGCGCGGGTACCGAGGCGGCGCGCCGGGCGGGTATGCATTATGTGATCCTGCAATTGCTCGGCGGACTGCTGCTCAAGGTGGGCAGTGAAGCGATTTCCATGCAGACCGGATCGGTCGACATCCGCACATTGACCCTGGACAGTATTGGCGCCTGGCTCATCCTGGCAGCGGTGCTGCTCAATGCAGCGGCTCTGCCACTGTCAGTCTGGTTCACACGCGTTTTGCCGGCAGCCTCTCCCGAGGCCGCGATTTTCCTGGCCGTGTTCACCACCAAAACGGCTGTGCTGGCCGCTGCCCTGTTGTTTGCCGGCAGCGGGGTGCTGTTGCTCTTCGGTGCGCTGATGATCCTCTATGGGGCCCTCTACGGCCTGCGTGAAGACAATATCCGCAAGCTGCTGGCCTACAGTGTGGTGTCGCAGGGTGGTTTCATGCTTTGTGGTATCGGTGTGGGTACACCGGAAGCCATGACCGCTGTCGGCGTGTTCGCGGTGGTTCACATCTTTGCCATGACACTGCTGTTGATGGGGGCGCATACCATTGCCCGTACCACTGGCAGTGAATCGATCACGGAACTGGGTCGCCTGGGCAACCGATTGCCACTGACCCGCCTGATGATGGCCCTGGGCGGTTTGGCGACCCTGGTGGTGCCGGCGACCTCGGGTCTGCTGGTGGCCACGGCCAACAGTGCAGTGAGTGGTATGAGTTATTTCCTGGTTCCGGCGGCGGCGCTGACCGTTCTTCACACCGGCTACAAACTGCCCTGGCGCCTGTTCCACTACAATGCCGGACAGCCGGGTGAGGCCCGCGAGGTCGGCCTCCTGCATCGCCTGCTGATGTTGTATGTGGCCCTGCCCGTGGTGGTCTTGCTGCTCGTTCCGCAGTTCCTGACCATGCCTTTCACCCGACCGCCGGAAGCACTGCTACAGATCGAGCAGCTGGCGTACCTGGTGGGTGTGCTGTTTATCGGTTCAATGGTCATCTGGGGACAGCAGGATCGTATGAGTCGACCGGACAGCATCGGCGTGGACTTCGACCATGTCTATCGCGTCTGGTTGCTGTCCTTGTGGCAGCTGTTCATGCGAGGTCTCACGCGCGTGGTTGATCAGGGCATGATTTTTGTCAATGGTCCCCTGCGGCGCATTCCGGAGAGCTGGTTCGAATATCACGGTCCCCATGGACCGCTGGCACGCACTTGGGCCACCGGCAGCATGTTGGTCTGGGTGACCCTGATTCTGGCGATCCTGCTGATCGGTGCACGTTTCATGATGGCCTGAAACCAGCAAACCCCTGACGGATTCCATGGCAGAGCGGTCATGGAATCACAGTCAGGGGTTCAACTGCATTGTCTCAGTTGGTTTCGCTCACATGCAGCAGCAGATGCTGGCCGGGGAAGATCGTGTCATCGGCCCGCATGTCATTCCACTCCACGATTTCTTCCACATTGAGACCGTGCTGCCGCGCGATGCGGTAGAGGGAGTCACCGGCGCGAACCTGGTATTCGATGGCATGGTTGCCGCTCAAATTGCTGGCCACGGCGTCGGCAGG
>PWQG01000145.1 GCA_003556835.1 Gammaproteobacteria bacterium | reverse complement strand
GCCATGCATCCGGAGATGTTCAATCAGGTCTACGCTGATAGCGGTCCGGCAGAACAGGCGCCGCTACAGGACATCCGCGCTGACTTCCGTGTGGTCGAGCAACTCAATGCCGCAGCCGAAGCGCGTACCCGATACGCTGATGCCAACCATGTGCTGTACCTGGTGCGCGCCAACCAGCTCTTCATGGCCGGTTTTGCCGGCGATCTGCGCAGCGGCCTGGCTTCGGTCACGGCCAAGTCGCTGTTCCTGCCAGCCAGCAATGATCTCCTGCTGCAACCCTATCTGGCCCGACAGGCGCATGAAACCCTCCTGGAGCTGGGCAAGCGCAGCCACTACGAGGAAATCGAGGGCCCGTGGGGGCATCTCGACGGTGTCTATACATTGGAACCGAAGGCGGATAGGATCCGGGAGTTTCTGGCAACGCCGTAAGGCAGCGCAATGCAGCAGTGCCTTGAAAAATACCAATGTGGGTTTTATCTGGCCGCCGTGCTCTCGGGTCTTGGGGGCGGCCTGGTTTTTGCCGGCCTCGGGGAAGCCTTGTCCGTTCTGCTGTGGCCGCTATTGGCGGTCCTGCTCTATGCGACTTTCACCCAGGTGCCGCTACTTCATCTGAGGGATGCCTTCCTGCGTCCGCGATTTCTACTGCTGGCAGTTATCGGAAATTTCCTTTTTGTTCCGTTGATTGTCTGGTGCCTGTTGCAACTGGCACCACCGGATGCGGCTGTGCAGCTGGGCATACTGCTGGTCCTGCTCGTGCCTTGCACCGACTGGTTCATCACCTTCACACAGCTTGGTGGTGGTGATACGAATCGGGCCATTGCCTTTTCACCCATCAGTCTGCTGCTGCAGATGCTATTCTTGCCGTTCTACCTCTGGCTGTTTATGGGAAGTGAACTGGCGGTTTCACTGCTGGGAACGGATCTGTTGCTGGCTTTTGTTTTCATTGTGATAGTACCTCTTCTTGCCGCGGTTTTTACGGAAAAATGGGCCAAAACGCACAGTAGTGGACGGCGGTGGATTCAGGCTTGTGCATGGCTGCCGGTGCCCTTGCTGACATTGGTGGTGTTTGTGATTGCTGTGTCCCAGGTGCAACTGGTGATGGCTTCGGTTTCCCTGCTTGGCCACCTGCTGCTCATCTTCCTTGCGTTCCTGTTATTGACGGCCCTGCTGGCTCGCTTGCTGGCTGGACTCTCTGATTTATCAGTATCCCAGGGGAGGGCGTTGGCGTTCAGTTTCGGCACCCGCAATTCCTTTGTCGTATTACCACTCGCCCTGGCGCTACCCGCCTCTTTCGAGATTGCGGTGGTTGTCATTGTATTCCAGTCGCTGGTGGAGCTGTTTGGCATGATGTTCTATCTGTGGTGGTTGCCCCGCAAGCTGTTTCCGGGATGATGTACCAGCGGGTCACAGCTGATGCTTGTAATCGCATGTGTTAGTCGAAATAATGAGCTGGACAGGAATTCACGTCGGAGTCACCATGCGGGATAAAATGCCCTATCGCTATCCGGCCGCCATCGCTGGCGCCATTTTCCTGTTCTTTTTTCTCTTCCTGTGGCCGTCCCTGATGCAGGACGACGAGCCCGTGCCGGAGGAGTTTACGCCGGTCCACGAAG
The DNA here is from genome assembly GCA_003556835.1 of Gammaproteobacteria bacterium. GTDB lineage: Bacteria > Pseudomonadota > Gammaproteobacteria > Pseudomonadales > Pseudohongiellaceae > PWQG01. The sequence goes on along the minus strand of PWQG01000145.1, from coordinate 6,572 downwards.
AAGCCCTTGATGCCTCCTCTCCCAATGGTGCGCCTGACGCCGAAATTGCGCCTTGATAGCGAGTTTGGCTGGAGCCCAGAGCGATCATGGCACTGACTGGAGGTTCCCTAGTACAATACGCGCCCCTGAGCCGATTCTGACCGCAACCCGGAGCGCGCCTTGAAAGAAATCGTCCTGATCAACATCACCGGGCCCGACCGCCCGGGCCTGACCTCGGCCATCACCGGTGTGTTGGCCCGTGCCAACGTCAATATCCTGGATATCGGACAGGCCGTCATCCATGACACCCTGTCCTTTGGCATCCTGGTGGAAATGGCGGGCGAGGATAGCAAGGCGGATGTGCTCAAGGATGTGCTGTTCCGGGCTTCGGAGATGGATCAGCAGGTGCGTTTTACCCCGGTCAGTGACGAGGAATACCGGCAATGGGTGTCCGGGCAGGGCAAGGCCCGGCATATTGTCACCCTGCTGGCGCGCCGGATCACTGCCGAGCATATCGCCCGGGTCAGTAGCATCACGGCCAGCCATGGCCTGAATATCGATCATATTGACCGGCTGTCAGGACGGGTTCCCGTTGGCCTGCCTGCGGATCAGAGCAAGGGTTGCATCGAGTTTTCCGTGCGCGGTGAACCTGATGACGCCGAGGCATTGCGGGCCGAGTTTCTGACCATTGCCCAGGAGCTCAATGTCGATATCGCCTTCCAGCAGGACAGTGTCTTCCGGCGCAATCGGCGCCTGGTGGTGTTCGACATGGATTCCACACTGATTGACGCCGAGGTGATCGATGAGTTGGCCAAGGCGGCCGGGGTGGGCGAGCAGGTGGCAGCGATCACCGAGCGGGCCATGCGTGGCGAGCTGGACTTCCAGGACAGTTTCCGCGAGCGTATGGCCTTGTTGAAAGGGCTGCCCGAATCGACCCTGGAGCAGATCGCGGGTTCTCTGCAGATGACCGAGGGGGCCGAAAACCTGATCGCTCAATTGCGTCGGCTTGGATACAGGACGGCGATACTCTCCGGCGGCTTCACCTATTTTGCCGAACGCCTGCAGCAGCAGCTCGGTATCGATCATGTCTATGCCAATACCCTGGTGATCCGCAACGGTGTGGTCACCGGCGAAGTGGAGGAGCCGATTGTGGATGGTCAGCGCAAGGCGGATCTGCTTCGGGAACTGGCCGAGCGCGAAGGCATCAGCCTGGAGCAGACCATTGCCGTGGGTGATGGCGCCAATGACCTGCCCATGTTGTCGATTGCCGGACTGGGGGTGGCGTTCCGGGCCAAACCCTTGGTCAAGCAGTCAGCCAAGCAGGCCATTTCCAATCTGGGACTTGATGGCATTCTCTATCTGTTGGGATTCCGCGATCGTGACGGGGTGCAGAACGCGCCGAATTGACCGCCTGGCCCGGATTCTATACTTTCATCAGTTCCACTGACCGAATCTGGAGAGAACTGATGAAATCCCTTCGTAGCGTAATGGCCCTGGCTGCCGTTGTATGTCTGGGCCTGGCCAGCGTCCATGCCCATTCCCAAACCTTCACCCTCAGTATCGATGCCTTTGCTGACGGCGAAGACATTCCGGTCCGCCATTCCCAGGCGGCCGAAGATGCCGAACCCGGTGGTGGTACCTCACCGGAGCTGCGCTGGGAGAACGCTCCCGAAGGCACACGCAGTTTTGTAGTGCATATGCAGGATCTGGACTTTGCGCCCAATCGTGGCGTGCGCACCCAGGTGCACTGGGTGGTGTGGAACATACCGTCCGATGCCAGCGGTCTGGCCGAAGGGCAGCCGCGAGGAGAGCAATTGCCCAATGGTGCCTACCAGATCAGTGCCACCGGTCCGGTCTATCGCGGACCCGGCGCGCCCGCCAGCCGTCCTCGCCATCACTACCTGTTCGAAGTCTACGCGCTGGACATCGACCTTGATGTGATGCCGGGTGATGACCCGCTGGATACACGTGATGCGGTAATGGCCGCCATGGAGGGACATGTGCTGGCCAAATCGGTTTATATGGGCCGCTTCCATCGCCCGGAGTGAAGCGGTTCTCCGGATTTTTTCAAATTTCCCGTTGACAGCCCCGGAAGACCACGCTTACTCTGGAGGCCATGTTCAGCTGAGAAAAACTAAGGAGGTGATCCAATGTCTAGTGATATGGCGAAGGTTTCAATGGATGTAGGTGGGATCAATGAAGCCGGGGGTAACTTCCTGGTGGTTTGATGCTACCCCGCTCGTCTGACGAGCCGGTTCCATTGGAACCACGCATCACGAAAAGGGAGCCGAGGCTCCCTTTTTTTATCGTCACATTTCACCATCCATTTTTCTCCAGCCACTTTCTCACCACTGTAGAACATTGACCCGTCGGGGGTTATCATGGTAGCGAGTACAAACCATGAATTTGACGACAGCGGGCAAATAAGGCATGGAGACAAGCGGGACAGAGGAACCATCCGAGACAGAGAAGGCATCGCAATCGTTGACACTCGGATTCCGTTTTGAAGACGGTAACGTGCGCCTGCAACGGGTGCACGGAGACAGCGCGCTGCTGACCGGTTATCATCCCCGCGAATTGCCCCCTGTGGCCCATGGGCAGGCCGGTTTTGTGCATCCGGACGATCAGGATGTGTTCGAGCGCTGTCTGGATCGCAGCCCTGAAGATCCCCACCACAGTCAGACTCTGCGTATCCTGCGCCCGAATGGTGAAATCAGCATTCTGCGCTGCGACTGTCAGCTGGTCGAGGAAGCAAAGGGGTCACGCATTGACATGGTATTGCGAAAGCCGGCCCAGGCACCGTACAGCGGGTTTCGCGACGCGGTTGTGAGCAATTTCATCGCACTGCTCGAGAATACGGATGACTTCATCTATTTCAAGAATCGTGACCATGTGTTCACAGGCGCGAGCCAGACACTGGCCTGTCTGACCCCTTCTGGTCGTAATTGGTCCGAATTGATCGGGAAAACCGATTACGAGCTGTTTCCCGCGGCGTACGCTGATGCCTATTTTTCCCTGGAAAAGCAGGTGCTCAGCGGCTCGATACCGGTGGCCAGTGCCATCCAGCCCATACAGGATTCACAAGGCAGGAAGGGTTGGGTGGATAACCGCAAATATCCGATCAGGGATGGATCTGGCGAGATTGTGGGCCTGTTCGGTGTGGCGCGGGATGTCACCCGCCTGATGCAAACGCTGGAGGAACTGCGCGCCAGTCAGGCGCTCAACCGTATCGCCAATCGTATGGCACGAATGGGTGCCTGGTACATCGACCTGGCCGATAACAATCTGCACTGGTCAGAGGAGGTCCACCGTATTTTCGAACACGATCAGGGTTCGCCAATCACTGTCGAGCAGGCGGTCGGCTATTATACCGGTGATGCCAGGCATCAGATCGAAACCGCGGTGGCACGCTGTATCGGAACCGGAGAGCCCTACGATCTGACCCTGCCCGTGGAGACCGCGGATGGCTCGTGCAAATGGGTGCGTACGGTGGGTGAGCCACTGATGGACGATAGCGGTTCGGTCATCCGCATTCATGGTGCGGTGCAGGATATCACCAGTCTGCGTGAATCGGAGGAGTCACTCCTGCGGATGCAACAGGCCGTTGAGCAGAGCCCCGGCGCTATCTTGATCACCGATCTCGACGCCAATATTGTCTATAGTAATTCTGCTTTTGAAACCTTGACCGGATATCAGGATGAGGAAGTGCTCGGTATGAATCCACGGATATTCCGGTCAGGGCGAACCTCTGCTGAGACCTATGCAGAAATGTGGGCCCGACTGGAAAAGGGGGTGAGCTGGCGCGGAGAGTTGATCAACCTGCGTAAAGACGGTAGCGAGTATGTGGCGTCCGCGCTGATCAGTCCGATCCGTAATTCTGAGGGTCGGGTGACCCATTATATGGCCGTCAAGGAAGATGTCACTGAAAAGAGGTTGATCGAGCAGCAGGTCCAGGAGCTTGCACATTATGATGCATTGACCGGACTGCCGAACCGCGCCCTGTTGCGGGACCGGCTTGGGTTTGCGCTGCGCATGGCGGAGCGCCGTCAGGAGCCCCTGGCACTGATGTTCATGGATCTGGATCATTTCAAACAGGTCAATGATGCTCTGGGGCACGGAGTTGGTGACGGACTGTTGGTGGAGGTCGGGAACCGTCTGAAAAGCCTGCTGCGTGAAGTGGACACGGTGTCACGCATGGGAGGCGACGAGTTTGTGCTTGTGTTGCAGGGCAGCGACGCCAGTGGTGCCTCGCGTGTGGCTGAGTCGGTCATGTCCGAGGTGTCGGCACCCTATCGGATCAAGGGAAACGATATCCGCACAACACCATCAATCGGCATTGCAATCTACCCTGATGATGGAAAGGATGCAGAAACCCTGTTGCGTCATGCCGATGCGGCCATGTACCAGGTCAAGAAATCGAGTCGTAACGGTTATCGCTTCTTCACCCGCGGTATGCAGGACCGCATCATGCGTGATGTGGCCATCGGTAATGCCTTGATTGAGGCGCTGGAGAACGATCAGTTCACGCTGCACTATCAGCCGCAATGGTCGGTTGGTGATCTGCGGTTGTTGGGTGCAGAAGCGCTATTGCGCTGGCAGCATCCTGAATTCGGAGATGTGCCACCTTCCGAATTCATTCCCGTCGCTGAGCACTCGGGCCGTATTCTGGAGTTGGGTGACTGGGTCCTGCGCACTTCTTTGCGGCAACTCAAGGCCTGGATGGATGATGGCCATCCACCAATGATCATGGCGGTCAACCTGTCCGCAGCACAGTTCCGCGATCGGGAGTTTCCCCTGCGAGTCGCCAGATTGCTGGGTGAAACCGGTGTGCCAGGGGAGTTGCTGGAACTGGAAATGAACGAGGAGGTGACCATGCGTGATCCGGAAACTGCCGCCGCCACGATGAAGCAGTTGGGGGAGCTGGGAGTGCGCCTGTCAATCGATGACTACGGTACGGGTTATTCTTCACTGGGGCGTCTCAAGCATTTCAATGTCTATAATCTCAAGATCGACCGTTCTTTTATTAATGAAATTGACCCGGACAGCGTTGATGCATCGATCGCCGGCGCCATCATCAGCATGGCGGGTGAGTTGGGAATCCGCACGGTTGCAGAAGGCGCGGAAACGGAAGAACAACTGAAGTTCCTGAAAGATCGAGGTTGTAGTGGTGTCCAGGGTTATTTGTTGGGCCGGCCCGTTCCCGCCGAACAGTTCACGCCGTATTTCGAGCGCAGTGCCAAGCTGTCATGAACATCGGGATCTATATGCCTGTCGCTTGATGCTTTGAAACACTGACTGGGAAGGTGGATTTTTCGGCGTGCGCGGGTATACTCCCCGCTTTTCGATTTTGCCGGAGAGTCTGTCTTGTATCATCTGATTGCCGTTACCATACTCTGGGCTTTTTCCTTTTCCCTGATTGATGTCTATTTGGCCGGTCAGGTGGACAGCTATTTTGCGGTCCTGGTTCGCGTGCTGTTGGCCAGCCTGGTGTTCCTGCCGTTTCTGCGATTCCGGCTCCTCAAGGCCCGGCAGGCACTTGTGCTGATGGCAATTGGCGCCGTGCAATTGGGCATCATGTACGGTTTTTTCTACCAATCCTTCCTTCTGCTGTCAGTACCGGAGATTCTCCTGTTTACGGTGCTCACGCCACTGTACGTTACCCTGTTGGATGACGCCCTGTACCGGCGCTTTACACCATTTCATCTGCTGACAGCGGCCATTGCGGTGCTCGGGGCTGCACTGATCCGCTTTGAGGGCATTGATGGCAGTTTCTGGCTGGGTTTCCTGGTGGTGCAGGGCGCGAACCTGTGCTTTGCCCTGGGGCAGGTTGGCTATCGTCGCTTCTCCGATGCACTGCCGCCGGAACTGCCACGCTACAGCGTGTTTGCCTGGTTCTATCTGGGCGCGGTGCTGGCCGCGCTTCCTGCCTTCCTGTTGTTCGGTGACGGTTCGGTGATGCCGCAGAGTGGTACGCAGTGGGCGGTATTGCTCTGGCTGGGCCTGGTCGCTTCGGGCCTGGGGTATTTCTTCTGGAATCTGGGTGCCACGAAAGTGGATGCCGGCACTCTGGCGGTGATGAACAACGCCCTGGTGCCGGCGGGTTTGCTGGTCAATATCCTGATCTGGAATCGCGATGTGGATTTACCCCGGTTGATTGTCGGAGGCGCGATCATCGTGCTGGCCCTGTGGCTCAACAATTGGTGGCAGACCAGGCGGGCAGGGGATGCATCCGCGCAGGCCTGATGCCCTGTCATTCGCCATTGCCGCAGCAGCGACCTGTTTTACCGCCCCAATTGCCGCTCCAGGAAGTCACCCAGGCGCCGTTCGATAAGACCGCCCAACTCCTGGCGCACCACCGCCTCGAAGTCCGGCAGGCAGCGCGGTGCATCCAGTCGTCCGGTGCAGGCGATCGGCAGGGAATGACCGCCGATATTGTATTCCTGCTCCCGCACTGTAGCCGTGCTGCGGTCTACCGAGGCGACCAGGTTGAAGTTGATCCGCTCCTCGCCCAGGTCCGCCAGCAGGCCATTGCCGGTGACGCGGAAGCCTGGTGCCCGGATTTCGAGGTCATTGCTACGAATGGCACCGTCGGG
>PWQG01000037.1 GCA_003556835.1 Gammaproteobacteria bacterium | reverse complement strand
TGGCGCTGGTGCCCCTGATCCAGCCGCCGATAATGCGGCTGCTCACCACGAAGAAAGAACGGGTCATCCAGATGACACAATTGCGGGTGGTGTCACAGAAGGAAAAAATCGCATTTCCCCTGTTATTGCTGATTCTCGTGGCCCTGGCAGTGCCGTCGGCGGCGCCATTGCTCGGCATGTTCTGTCTGGGTAACCTGATGCGCGAGTGTGGCGTGGTCGATCGGCTGACCAAGACAGCACAGAACGCCCTGATCAACACCGTCACCATTCTCCTGGGACTGGCGGTTGGTTCCAGACTGATGGCTGAAGAGTTTCTGGTCGCGAGTACACTGGGTATTCTGGCGTTGGGGATGGTGGCTTTTGCCATCGGTACGGCGACTGGTGTATTGATGGGGAAGCTTATGAACCTGCTGACCCGTGAGCAAATCAACCCGCTGATTGGTGCGGCAGGCGTTTCGGCCGTGCCGATGGCTGCGCGTGTGGTGAATCGTGTGGGCACCGAAGCCAACCCGCACAATTTCCTCCTCATGCACGCGATGGGACCGAATGTTGCCGGTGTGATCGGTTCAGCCATTGCGGCAGGTATATTGATCCAGGTTGTGGGGTGACGCTGCATGGCTGATGCCATTTTTTACGTTGTGGATACGAATGTCCTGATCCACGATCCCACAGCCATACGCAATTTTGATGAACACCGGGTGATTCTCCCCATCACCGTGCTGGAGGAGCTGGACAAGCTCAAGGTCGGGCGTACTGCACTGGCCGCTGACTGCCGTCAGGCCATTCGGGAAGTGGATCGGATGCTGGGTAAGGCCACACCGAAAGAAGTCGAGCAGGGTGTACCGATCAGGCGGGCCAATGATGAGCCGCCGAGAGGATCGCTTTCCGTGCTGATGATGGAAACGCCCGAAAACAGCAGAATCCTTCCTGAACATCTCAATGACAACAAGATCCTCAATGCAGTTGCTCATCTTCAGCACCGTCATGAGGACCGGCGCGTGGTACTGGTCACCAAAGACATCAACATGCGGCTCAAGGCGCGAGCCTGTGGCATTGCTGCCGAGGACTATCACAGCGATCAGCTGCTGACTGATATCAATCAGTTGAACCGCGGATATCTGGCACTTTCCGGCAGTATCTGGGACAGTGTGGAAGAAGTGCAAACCGAACAGGCGAATGCGCGTACCTACTACCATCTGTCGCGTGATGCCCTGGCCCAGGAGCTGTTCCCCAATCAGTTTGTGGTGGATGAGACCGGTTTTCTGGCTCGTGTGGTGGCGCTGAATGATACGCAGGTCAGTCTCCTGCACCTGGATCTTCCGGCGATGATGGAGCAGGAAACCTGGGGGCTGAAACCGCGGGATGTATACCAGGCGATGGCGCTTGATCTGTTGCTGGACCCGGAAATCCACCTGGTGAACCTGACCGGTTCGGCCGGTTCCGGTAAAACGATACTGGCGCTTGCGGCTGCAATAGAGATGACGGTGCCGTCGAAGCTGTACCGGCGCATCATCGTCACGCGTAGCACCCAGGCCCTGGACGAGGACATTGGGTTTCTTCCGGGCACCGAAACCGAAAAAATGGAGCCCTGGTTGGGCGCCATCACCGATAATCTCGAGGCACTGCACCAGGATGATGAGAACAGGGAAGGCAGTGTTGACTACGTTCTGTCGCGGGTGCACCTGCAATTCAAGTCACTGAATTACATCCGGGGTCGCAGCTTCCAGCAAAGCTTCATCATCATTGATGAGAGTCAGAATCTGACCCCTCACCAGATGAAAACCATCGTCACGCGGGCCGGTACCGGTTCTAAAGTGGTCTGTCTGGGCAACCTGGCACAGATTGACACCGCCTACCTGACGCCCACGAGTTCGGGATTGACATACCTGACCGAACGGTTCAAACATTTCGAGCACGGTGGTAATCTGCAACTGCAGGGCATTCCCCGATCGCTCCTTGCCGCTTATGCCGAGGAGCATCTGTAGTCGCGGGCTTGGCAGTGAACGGCCTACCTGAATCTCGCCATCATTCGTTATAGACGTTGTGATCCATGGTGCGTGACGGGGCTTCCTTGCAAGGTTTTCCGACAAGACGCGCCGGGACGCCCACAACAGTGGTGTGAGCCGCGACGTCCTCCAGCACGACACTTCCAGCGCCGACCTTGGCGCCAGTGCCAACCTCGATATTGCCCAGCACTTTTGCCCCTGTGGAAATCAAGACCCCAGAGCGGATCTTCGGATGCCGATCGCCCTGTTCGTTGCCGGTGCCACCCAGGGTCACCGATTGCATGATGGAGACATCATCCTCGATGACTGTGGTTTCCCCGATGACAATACCGGTGGCGTGGTCGAACATGATGCCCTTGCCCATCTGGCAGGCAGGATGAATGTCGACGCCGAATATTTCCGAATTCCGGCTCTGCAGGTAGATTGCGAGATCCCTGCGATCCCGATTCCATAGGAAATGGGCCAGTCGGTGTATCTGGATGGACTGATAACCCTTTAGGTAGAGAATCACGGGCAGAAAGGTGCTGGTGGCCGCATCGCGGTCGTATACCGCCTGGATGTCGTGAGCTGCCTTTTCGATGATTTCGGGTTGCTCTTCATAGGCCATATCGCACAGCTCGCGAACGGTCATCGGGGGCATGACATAGTCCCCAATTTTGCTTGATAGCAGAAAACTCAGGGCGGCACCCAGGCTGTCGTGATTCAGCACGCAGGCGTATACGTAACTGGCCAATAAAGGCTCACGGCTGATCAGTTCCCGCGCTTCGCGCTGCAATTCACTCCAGATGTGTTCGGGCATGGTGATCCACCTGTTACTTGCCTGTGGTTTCAGGGGCAATGATTATAAAGCAGATGTTGTGCTATACAAGTGCACCTGTTTCAGGGTCTGGTGACCCGTATGCGTCGATCCGGAAATCGTTGCCACTCACCGTCGCGACTGGTGGTTTCAATATGCAGGCGATATTCGCCGACCGGCAGCAAGTCGGCATCGATTTCTCCACGGAAACCCAGGGTCGGGGCGTCCGGATCTTCTTCGGCCAGCATGAGTTCGACCACATCCGGTCTGTCCTGTTGTCGTTGGAGGCGTTGGTGGTGGTTGCCGTCCAAGAACAGTTCCACTTTATCGACGCCGTTGCCATTATTGAAAGCCCAGGCACTGAGCGAAGTGTTCCCCTGGATGATGGCGCCCTGTGCAGGTGACTCCAGCCAAGCATAGGATGGCAGCGGGCAGGGCGAGGGGGCGTCGTCCACCCCTGCTGCGGCCAGCCTGCCGGTGTAGAAGCTGAAGACCTTGTCACCGCCGAACAGTATGAGCTGGTCCAGATACGCCAACTCCGTATGATAACCACAGACGCGCTCCATCAGTTCCAACTTGCGATCGACGTTGAGGGTGCTGTCTTCGGTAATCAGGATCAGCTCGCGGCCTGCCTGGTTCCGGCGCAACGCATCGCTGTCAATGCCCCATATGGCAAGTTGCGCCAGGCGCCCGTCCCGGATCGCCTTGTCCTGGTCGACGGTATACAGGCGCTCGGTAAGTCCGGAGGCGAATGCGATCTGTGCTGCGGTGTAGTAATTGTCCGTGACAACAAGCACTTCGCCAGACAGGGAATGTTGTTCCAGCAAGGTATCCAGATGGCGGTTGAGCGGTTTCCAGCCGGCCATTTTGTTGGATAGCACGCCTTCACCGACAAGTCCCTGCAGCTGCTCATTGAACCCTTGAGAGCCGATGCCGGCCAGTCCCACCAGGGAGCCAAGGAATCCGGTGATCGGGATGACAAGCACAAGCACACGACTGGTGGCTGCACGAAGTCGTTGCTTCAATCGGCTCCGCAGGCCTTCGAGTGCTTCTGGAAGGTAGACCAGCAGCGGCAGATAGCCCGACAGCGGCCAGTGGATTGTGGTTCGTGTGCCGTCCGCCCAGGGGGCCAGAATCAGGTATACGGCAAGCGGCATGAGCGCAAAACAGGCGAGCAACAGCTTCCGGTGATCTTTTCGCAGCAGTCCATCCCGCAGCAAACGGAAAAGCACATACAGCAGCGTCACATAGAGCAGTGGTGTGACCACTGCGGACTGGATCAACGGGTGCAGCAGGCCATCTGCCTGGAAGGTCCAGGGATGACGTTCGACGAAATGATAGTCGATACCACTGCGTTCATGCTGCAGGTTGAACCAGAGTGCTGGCAGCAGACCGGTCAGCGCAATGGCCCCCGCCAGCCAGAGACGGCCGGTTTTCCACAGGTGATGGTGATCCCTGGACAGCAACAGGAAGACGAACAGGCCGGCCGGGAACAGAATGAATCGGTAGTGTGTGGAGAGGCCCAGCGCGGTGATCAACCCCAGGGTCGCCCACAGGGCGGTAGTGTCGATCCGGCTCGCGCGTTCGGCCAGTCCGATCATCAACAGGCCGAAGAACACCAGGGGCACATCCGGCACTGCCAGCAGACCCATGAACGCAGCCATGGGCAGGCAGAGACTGAACAGGGCGGCCTGCAGCGATTGTATGCGCGATACCAATGGTTTTGCGATCCAGTAGATCAGCAGCGGGATACTGCTACCCAGGAGCAGGAACAGGCTCCTGACGGCGAAGGGTTCGTTGCCTCCAATCAACGCGCCGGTTCCGGCCAACAAGGATGCCATGAAAGGCAGGTCACTGTAGGCCAGGGCCAGACGTGTCGATGCGAACCAGTAGAAGATCTCGTCGCTGTACAACTCAAGCCGGAGGGCCAGATAGATCTTGATCAGTGTCATCAAGACCATGCCGGAGAGCAACAGTCGCAGGACCAGGCGCTCGTGGATGATCGGTTCCGGATTCTGCAATGTTTCTGCCTTCCCGTCATGGATGAGTGGGCGGGATTATATCTCCCGGGACCTTGCCCCGACCAGAGCACCATCGAGCGCGTGTCATATAACTGTCACAAGCATCCAGTACAGTACCATCCTGACTATTTCCACTCATTCACACATGACGCAAAGGGACACGGTTTACGATGAAAACTGAACCCGGACTTCACGGTCACCATATTTCACAGCAATTCAACGAGGAACTCGAGGACATCAAGACCAATCTGCTGGAAATGGGTGGTCTGGTGGAGCAACAACTCACTGATGCAATCCAGTCGATCATCGAGGCGGACAGTGAAGTCGCCAGCCGCGTCGAGGCCGCTGATGTCGAAGTCAACGAGATGGAACTGGCCATTGATGAGTCCTGTCACCGGATTCTGGCGCGGCGCCAGCCCGCTGCCAGTGATCTGCGCCTGGTGCTTGGCATCATCAAGGCCATTAATGACCTTGAACGTATAGGTGACGAGGCGGCCAAGGTCGCCAGGCTTGCGGGCGAGCTGGCGCAGCAGGGCGAGCCGTCCAAGGGTTACGTGGAGATCCGACACATCGGCGAGCGGGTGCGAGCGATGGTGAACATGTCGCTGGACGCCTTCGCCCGCTACGATCCGGAAGCCGCCCTGGCCGTGGCGCGCGAAGACAATAATGTGGACATGGAGTACGGCAGCGCCATGCGCGAGATGATCACCTATATGATCGAGGATCCGCGAAGCATCACCAGGGTCCTTAACATCATCTGGGCGCTGCGCTCGCTCGAACGAATCGGCGACCATGCCAAGAATATCGCTGAGCATGTCGTCTATATGGTTGTGGGCGAGGATGTCCGTCACGCTGGACTGTCAGCAATGGAAGAGCAGGTCAGCAGCGAAGAGTGAAGCCTCCCTATGAGGCGTTCTCCGGGGCGGTCAGGATGCGCTGCTCCGGGAATTGACAGATGAACCGGCTGCCTTCCCCGGGTCGGCTGATGATCTTCAGGCTGGCACTATGCCTTGCCAGTACATGTTTCACGATGGCCAGTCCGAGTCCGGTGCCGCCGGTATCCGTGGAACGGCTCTCATCCACACGGTAGAAACGCTCGGTCAGGCGGGGGATGTGCTTTTCCTCTATCCCCGGCCCATTGTCCCGGACTTCAACGGTCATGCCTTCTGGCTGGCGGGCACAGATCAGTTGTATCTGTCCGCCATCCTGGGTGTATTTGGCCGCATTGAATACCAGATTGGACAGGGCGCTGTAGAGCTCGTTGCGATTGCCCTGCAGCCAGAACGCCTCGCTGCAGCTGATGCTGAAGGTCTGCTTCTTGGATTCATAGAGCTGCTCCGCATCCCTGGCCACTTCGCGCATCAGGGCCTGAACCTCGATTGCGGTTCTCTGCCGCGAAACCGATTTTGTTTCCAGTTGGGTCAGCACCAGCAGGTCGCGGATGATGTTTTCCATGCGACGCGACTGTTGGTACATCTGCTCCAGGGGGCGGATCCAGCGGCTGTTGATGCTGTCACGATTGTCGAGCAGGGTTTCCAGGTAGCCGGTGATGACCGTGATCGGGGTGCGCAGCTCGTGCGAGACGTTACCGACAAAGTCGCGCCGCATGGTTTCCAGGCGGTGCAATTGGGAAATATCGCGTACGAGCATCAGTCGTTCGCCATCGCCGAACCAGGTGATCTGGTATTCCAGCATCATTTCGCGATTGACCGGCGCTGGCAGGGTCAGCGGGCGGTTATAGTCGCCTGCATCAAAATAGTCGAGAAATTCCGGTTGACGGATCAGGTTGACCACTGCCTGGTGCTGATCGTGATCGCGATGCAGGCCCAGCATGCGTTCAGCCGCCGGGTTCCACCACTCCAGTTGCCCGTGCCGGTTGATCATGACCACGGCTATGTCTAGTACGGCCGTGCTTTCCTGGGCCCGGTCGATGATGCTTTTCAGGTAGTCACGCGAGTCCCGTTCCCGGCGCTGCAGCTGATGAATGCCGTCAAAGATGTCGCCCCAGAGCCCGTAACTCTCCGGCGGTGTTTCGTTTTCACCATGCGCTTGCGGGGAGTGAAGCCATTGGTGGAGGCGTCTGAGCTGGAACATGGTGTACACCAGGTAGCAGGCCAGGCCGCCAGCGATGACCCATGCGGTCTGGCCGCTGACCAGTCCGATCAGCAACAACAGGGTGATCAGCAAAAACAGCTTTCTCAGGGCGGATCGCCAGTCACGAAGCAAAATCAGTATTCCACGATTGAAGGTGTCAGGCGGCAATATAACCAATTGCAGGGTCCGGATAAATGCGCAGGGGAATCTTCACTGCGTGCGGGTGGAGAAGCGATAACCGGTGCCGCGTACCGTCTGCACCAGATTGGCGTAATTGATACTGCCACTGGATGCCCGGTTCAGGGCTTTGCGCAGCCGGCCGATGTGAACATCGATCGTGCGCTCTTCCAGGTAGACATTGGCGCCCCAGACCTGGTCCTGGATGTGGTCGCGCGTGTAGACTTTTTCCGGGTGGGTCATGAAGAAATTGAGCAGGCGGAACTCGGTGGGCCCCATTTCGACGGGCTGTTCGTCAATGGTGATGCGGTGGCTGGCCGGATCGAGTTCCAGATCGAAATACCGGATGCTCTTGTCCTGGTGGCGACCGGACGTGCGTCGCAGTACCGCCTTGATGCGAGCAATGAGTTCGCGCGGCGAGAACGGCTTGGTCACATAGTCATCCACGCCCACGTCAAGGCCCTGGACCTTGTTGTCTTCACTGGTTTTGGCTGTCAGCATGATGATCGGCACTTCGGCCGTGGATTCGTCCTTTTTCAGGCGACGCGCCAGGTCGACTCCGCTGCCTCCCGGCAGCATCCAGTCGAGGAGGACCAGATCCGGACGCTGGTCGACGATGGTGACCAGGGCATCGTGGGCGTTTTCAGCCGTCAGCACCCCGAAGCCGGAGGTATCCAGGGCGATCGCAATCATGTCACGGATTGCGGCTTCGTCATCAACAATAAGAATGGTTGCATCGTTCTGCATGTCACGTAAGTTCCTGTTCTGCATCAACCGATGCTATTGCAACAGGTGAATATTACCGTTTTATGACATTCTTGTGCTGCAAGTCTGAATTTGGCGGTGTTTCGCAGATCCGCTGCATACTGAATATAGGTTTTCCGGTCGTAACTGCGATATACTCTGCGCTAATCGGGCGCACGGTAAATCGTGGCCCGGCGAACCCGCAATCATACAGGTCGCAAGAAGTGGAAGTGCCGAGTTGTCGGCGCAAGGAGAGACCATGGAAAAATACATGAAGAAGTACAGCAACCGTTTTCTGGCCATGTTGCTGGCGGGGCTGTTCATGAGCAGCCAGGCAGCATTGGCCGAC
>PWQG01000111.1 GCA_003556835.1 Gammaproteobacteria bacterium | reverse complement strand
GGTCCCCTCCAGCAGTATCGCACCGCCATCGGGTTGATCCGGAAAAACCATATCCATGATGATGGCATCAGGTGCCACGGTCTCGGGATCCTCGCACCAAGCGCGGAACTGCTGACAGTTGCTGAAGGATTTGACGCGGTAATTGGCTGAATGCAACCAGTGTGTCAAGCTGTTACACATATCGGGGTCATCGTCTACGAGACAGACCAGTGGTGTAGACTCGTGTCTGGGATTTGCATGCCGGGATGGTGCTTTTTGTTCAGTATCTTGATAGGAGGAGATGCTCTGCTTCAGGGCAGCCAGGCTGCTTTCCATCAGGCTGGTTTCGCCCGGAGCCGTCGCGCGGTCACTGGTCAGCGCATTGAGTCGCGCCTGCAGATCGCGCCCGCACTCCGATGTTTCGCGCATACCGTAGGTGCCGGCGGCGCCAATCAGGCTATGTACTGAGCGATGCAGGGATTCTCGCTCATTCTGCCAATCCTGGCCGCGCATGACATTCTGCAAGTGGCGCTCTATGGTGCGGATGCGAGCAGGAAGCTCACGAAGAAATTCCTGACGCAGTGCGGCCATCAGTTGTTCGGGGGAGTTGGATACGTCAACGCTCATGGGTAATGCTGATATGAAAATTAAGGTCTGATGGAAAGCTGTCGGCATGGCCGGGAAAAACTTTAGCGCGAGGAGGCAGGTTCATGACGAGACTCACACGAGCATTGAACGGCTTGGCCAACCATGCCTGTCTGTTGAGCCCTGCAGGATATGGACGAGTGGGCGGCAGGCATGTGTGTCTCGTTGCGCACCGCGGCGCCCACCGGCTCAATGGCGTGATTGAGAACACCGTGGCTGCATTCGATCCTTGTCTTGAGGCGGGAATATGGGGGCTGGAGCTGGATATCCGGTGGACTCGGGACGGTGAGCCGGTCGTACATCACGATCCCGCTTGTGGTCGCACCTTTGGCCGGCCGGATATTGTGATTGATCGTGTCAGTTGGGAGGAGTTGCAGCAATCGCTCCCGGCTGTACCGCATTTTTCGGAGGTGGTTGAGCGTTATGGGGGGCGGATGCACCTGATGATCGAAATCAAGGAGGATGTTGCCCGGCGCACGGCGCTGGCCGAGCGCGTGATGGAGCTGCTGCAGCCGCTTCAACCGGAGCGGGATTATCACTTGATGTCGCTGGTCCCTGATGATCTGGAAGCGTTTCGTGATGTGCCGCGCGCTGCATTGGTGGACGTGGCCTGGCTCAATACTGCCCGCATTATCGAGCGCAACCGGAAGCTGGGGCATGGGGGAGTTGGCGGTTCCTTTGTCCTGCTGGGCAACAGACGCTTGCGACAACTGCGGAAAGAGGGGCGCAAGATAGGAACCGGTTTCGTGGACACTCCGGCAGCCTTGCGTCGGGAAATCCATCGCGGTGTGGATTGGATTTTTACCGATAACGCGCTGGCGATGCAGGGCGTGCTGGATCGTGAGGGCCCGGGAGCCTAGGCTTCCCGCCAGTCATCGGCGGCCAGCTCCCCGCGTGCTTCGTTAACCGGCAGCACGGTGATGATGGCCAGTATGAACAGTGCCAGGCAGAACAGGATGGCATCGGCCAGGCCCAGTGCCCACTGGATCAGCCCCAGACCCAGGATGCCAAAGACAGCGGCCAGTTTGGCCGCCATTCCCCAGAAGCCAAAAAACTCGGCAGCCTTGCCGGTGGGGGTCAGCACCCCGACGAGGGCGCGGGCCGCCGATTGTGACGACCCCAGGCTGATGCCGGCCAGCGCGCCGGCGAACAGGAACACATACTGGGCTTCCCAATCAACACCGAACAGGTTCTGGACCACATTGGTCAGGGCCGGGGTCTGCCAGATGGCCATGATGGCGAGCAGCCACAATGACAGGGTGATGATATAGGTCCTGCGCGCACCGATCCGACTCTGCAGCATGCCAAAACTGATGGCGCCGACGGCAGCGGTGATCTGTACGGTCACAAACATCAGGATGCGCACATCTTCATCCCAGCCGATGACCTGGGCGCCATAGATGAAGGAAAAGGCAATGATGATGTAGATGCCCGCCATGGCAAAAAACACGGAAATCAGCAGGGCGCGCAGGTCGCGGAAGTGGTGGATCTCCTTCCAGGTGACACCGATGCGCTGGATTCCGGCACGGACCAGGCTCTGGCCCGCTGCTGGTGGGCGGTGCCGGCCGCGTTCCTGCACCCATACGAAAGTCGGGATGGCGGCCACCAGGAAGAATATTCCGGCAAAAGGGCCGACCCAGCGGATGGTGTCATAGTTTTCTGCGGAGACGTCGCCCAGGAAAAACAGGGTGAATGCGGTGGCGATCAAGCCGCCAATGTAACCCAGGCTCCAACCCAGCCCCGAGATCCAACCCAGGGCCTTGCGGGGGCCCAGATCCGGCAGGAAGCTGGCGATGAAACCTTCACCGATGGCATAGGCGAAGTTCGAGATGATCAGCAGGATCATGGCCGGAACAATCCAGCCGGGCTCAATGAAGTACAGCAAGATGGTGGCGGTGACTGTCAGTATATAGCTGGCAAAAAGGAAGCGTTTCCGACTCCGCGAGTGATCCATGATTGCACCGCAGACCGGATTGCTGACCACCACCATCATGTAGCTGATCGCCAGCGCCACACTCCAGAGCAGGTTGCCAAGTCGGTAATCCGGGCTGTCGCCAACAATCACCCGGGTGAACAGGTCGCCATAGATCACCGTAATGATCAGCAGGGTGTAGCCCTGATTGGCGAAATCGAACATGGCCCAGCCGAAGATTTCGCGACGGGGGGCGAGGGGGCGATCGGTCATAATCTGCAGTCTTCCAGTGCTTGCATGAATGCGTCCAGGGGCTATGTACGGCCGAATATCTGAGTCCGATGATGCCAGTAGCCCGCGTGACCGGTCCAGCTGTTTTCAGATCGGATCGGCCTGGCTCTTGATATGCACAGGCTGCCAGTCACGATGGCGCTTGCGGATATCCTCCATGCTGTGGCGACAGACGCCGGCCCGGTGCTCCAGCTTGTTTTCACAGATGTCACAGCGCACGCATTCGTGAAACTGGATGTCGGCTCCCCGGATCGCTCCGGTCGGGCAGCTCTGTTCACAGACCTTACAGGCCTGGCACTGTTCGACACGTTGTATCCGTAGCGGACTGATCAGGGACAGGATACCCAGGGCAGCGCCAAGGGGGCACAGGTAACGGCAGTAAAACCGTTTGACCACCATGGAAGCCAGCAGGATTACGAGCAGGATGAACCACAGCAGGATCGAAGTACTGAAGTAAAACAGTGTGCCGAAGGGTTCGACGTACTGGAACAGGCTGACTCCGCTGAAAAATATTGCTCCGAGTAGAATCACGGCGAGAAAGGCATACTTGATGAGCTGTGCCCGGTCGTGGATGCGCTGCGGCACTTTTCGCTGCCAGCGTTTTGGAGTGATGCGGGTGAGCAGGTCCTGTAGCGCGCCGAAAGGGCAGAGGGAGGAACAGAACACTCGGCCCCAGAGCAGGGTGGTGACCAGGGTGAAGGCGATGATCATCAGCAAGGGCAGGTCACTGAGATACATCGAGGGCCCGAGCTGCAATCCATTGGTGATGTGTGAGATGGAAAGAAAGCCGCCGTCGATGAAACCCAGGTAGAGCAGGGTCACACCCAATGCAGCCCAGCGCAGGCGCTCGCTCTTGCGCAGGAATGCAACCATCACCAGTGTCAGCAGGAAAGCCAGGGCAATGACCCGGGGCCAGTCCGTGTCGTTGGGCAGCAGCAGAAAGCCGCTGTGTGCCCTTGTATCGATTCCGTCCAGGGCCAGTTGCGCGGGGTCCTGCACCGGTTGCCCAAGTGCCAATGCCAGGGCAATACCATTCAGTTGGATCTGCACGGAGTTTTCTCCCGGATGCACTCCATCCTGCTCGTACAGCACCGTGAAAGGCTGGCTCAGGTCCACCGTTTCGTCCAGCACCAGGGCGCCAGCAAAGCGGGCCTTCCCTTCGATCTTGCCGGCGGTCGCTGCGCCGGCGTAGACGAAGTGCGGACGTGGCATGGGATAGTGGCGCTCCTGCTGTTGCAGGGCAAGGCGCTCCTGACGGAAGGGGTCGGACGGGTTGCCATTGATGGCCACAAGCAGCATTTCACCGCTGTCGAAGCGGCTGCTCAGTTGTCGCTCGGCGCCGGAATAGTCTGGCGTGCCGACCAGCACTTCGCCCAGCACTTCCCGTCCCATATAGGCAAAGGCCAGTTCAAGCTGACTGCCGTCTTCCAGGGTGATGGTGAGCGGAGTGATCATTCCCGTATCGAGCATATCCTGCCAGCTCATCGCTTCCAGCAACTCACGGGCCAGGGCTTCGTCACCGTCTCCCGCGCCGCCAACGCCCTCAAGATGGCTACGGGCGACGCGCCGGGCCGCGTTGTGGATGCCCCGGCTCATGGCCCAGCTGCTGATGGTGGCGCGGGAGACGCCATTGATGTCCTGCCCCACCCGGAAGCCCTCGTCCAGGGTTTTGTTACGGAACTGTGGCTGGAAGCCCCGGCTGTTGAGAAAGTCACCGCGGATAGACAGATAGGATTCCCGGTAATCCATGACCTTGATGCCGGTCAAACGTCCTTCGATATCCATCCCGACCAGGACATTGATCGGTGCGCTGAATCCGACCTCTTCCGGAGGCATGTCGGCGGTCAGGAAGGCGTAACCGGCAAGCGCCTCTTCACCGTTCTCGGTATTGCGATAAGCAGGGAACACCGGCGGCTCCCCGGTCTTCTCCCCAAAGCGCAGTGCCCCGGGCATTACTTGTGAAAGCAGCTCGTCCGTGACGGTGTCCGTGAAAGGGGTCTGCGCCCGTGAGGGAGTGACGGCGGTCAGGCAGCACAGCAGGATGAGCAGGCATTGGGCAATCAGCTGGACGGGGCGAGAGGATTGAGTCATTGATTGTTATTGTTCCTGCTTCTTTTTGTTCGGCTGCGCCAATAGTAGAGCCTGGGCCGCCGGCAGGCAATGCTGTGATGACGCGATCAATCGGGAACGGCATTGCTGGAAGCGATCGGGGACCACATTAATTGGTGCCGGGATGATCATGGGGCATTATGAGCAGACTGAGTAAGCTGCGATCAGTGGTGTTTTCGGGCTTTCTTCTCCGGAGCAGGGCAGCTGCCTGAGTCACATGACGCTGCCCGGCCGAAGAGTCGACCCAGTCGGTGCCGGTATCGGGCGAAGCCGCGGTAGAAAAGATCGGCGACCGGGCGGATCAGGGGCCAGCGGAGAAACGCGAACCAATGCCCCTTGCCCACAACATCCCAGGCGCGACAGCTTGCATCCAGGCCGAAGAGCATGCGCCCGTCGGGCAGTTCCGCGTGCAGCAGACGATCCGCTTCTGCCGTGTCAATATGGGGAAAGCGTTCGTTGAAGTCTTCGGCATTGATGTCCTGAAGGTCCAGGGCATCGTTGCGATCGAGCTTGTCCAGGTGTCGGATTTCCATCATGCATATCGGGCAGCTTCCGTCATAAAACAATCGTAATTCTGCCAGATCTTTGCTTGCCTGATTCATATTCACTCCCGATTTGTACTGCGTATTACGCCACCCTCCCGGCACTGGATTGATGCGTTTGCGGTATCGGAGAAAACTGGCATACTGACCGGGCCATCCACCACCAACAACAAAAGGACCACATGATGGAAAGCCTTGTCAGTACCCTGGACAGTATCATCTGGAGTACGCCTCTGGTCATTCTCTGTCTCGGGGCCGGGCTTTTCTACTCGATCCTCACCCGCTTCGCCCAGATACGGCATTTTGGGGAAATGTGGCGCCTGCTTCTGCGTGGAAACACATCGACCCAGGGGATTTCCTCATTCCAGGCCCTTACGGTTTCATTATCCGGCCGTGTGGGGGCGGGTAACATTGCCGGCGTCGCGGCAGCCATCGGTTTTGGTGGGCCCGGCGCGGTGTTCTGGATGTGGGTGGTGGCATTCCTCGGTGCCAGCACCGCCTATGCGGAATCAACGCTCGGTCAGCTCTACAAGGTGGAGGAAGATGGCCAGTACCGCGGCGGTCCGGCTTATTACTTCGAACGTTGCCTGGGCTGGCGCTGGCTGGCCGTGCTGTTTGCCATCTCCGCCATCATCGCCTGCGGTGTATTTCTGCCGGGCGTACAGGCCAATGTGGTGGGCAACGCCGTGGAGCTGGTGTTCGGCCCCGGCAATCCGGTAAACACAGAGTTCGGAGAGGTCGGTACCAACAAACTGGTGGCCCTGGCCATCATTCTCATCATACTGGCGTTCATCATTTTCGGGGGAATCAAGCGGATTGCCCAATTCACCCAGGTGGTCGTGCCATTCATGGCCCTGGGTTATATCGTCATGGCGTTCATCATCATCTTTCTGAACTTGAGCCAGCTGCCCGGTATCATAGGCCTGATTCTCAGTGACGCCTTCACGGCGCAGGCGGGGTTCGGGGCTGCCATCGGCTGGGGTGTGAGACGTGGAATCTATTCCAATGAGGCTGGGCAGGGCACCGGTCCGCACGCTGCCTCTGCCGCGGAAGTGAGACACCCGGCACAGCAGGGTCTGGTGCAGGCTTTCTCGGTGTATGTGGACACACTGTTTGTCTGTTCGGCAACCGCCTTCATGATCCTGATCACCCAGCAATACAATGTTCAGGGAGCGCTCGAGGCCGGGCAGTTCGTGGTACAGAATGTCGACCCCGCAACCGAGATCAGTTCGGCAGCCTTCACCCAGATGGCTTTGTTCAGCGTGTTTGGTGACTTCGGGCCGATCTTCGTGGGTATTGCACTGTTCTTCTTTGCCTTCACCACCATACTGGCCTACTACTATATCGCCGAGACCAATGTGGCTTACCTGAATCGCTACTTCAATGCCCGTATTCCGCTGACCCTGGTCAAGCTGGTCATCATGTTCATGGTCAGCTTCGGCATGGTGAATGCGGCCGGCATGATCTGGAATATCGGTGACATCGGGGTGGGACTGATGGCCTGGATCAACATCGTTGGTATCCTTGTCATATACTTCACTTCGCGGCCTGCCATTCTCTGCTTGCAGGACTATGAGCGCCAACTCAAAAGTGGCAAGCCTATCCGCTTCGATCCGCGCAGCCTCGGTATTCATAACGCCACATTTTGGGAAAAGCGGCTGGAGCGCGAAGAGGGCGCTTCTTCAGAATCCGGAGGAGGGGAAGAAGATACGCAGCCTCCGCGATCGGATTGATTGTCCAGGCTTCTGAAGCGAGCGGATGCTGCGGCTCCGTATCGGACCAAAATCGAGGGACGTAATCGGCTTGTTTCCCTGCCAAAGGAGGTGTCATGAATCATCGTTTAGCATCATTGAGAAAAGTTTTCCTGCTGATTCCGGGCGCGGGCATTGCCCTGGCCGCCTGCGGTGAAGCACCGCAGCCTGGCGAGGTGCCCGCGGCAGTACCGCAATCGGCGTTCATGGAGCGCATTGCCGGGCATTGCGGGCAGGCCTTTGCCGGTCGGATCGTGGCTAACGAACCACCTCCGGAAGGTACGGATCCTTTTGAGGACCAGGCACTGATCATGCATGTAAGCGAATGTGCAGAGGATGAGATTCATATTCCTTTTCATGTGGGAGAGAATCGCAGTAGGACCTGGATACTGACGGATACCGACGCTGGCCTGCGGCTGAAGCATGATCACCGGCACGAAGATGGCAGTGACGAAGACGTCACCATGTACGGCGGTGATACCACTTCACCCGGGTCCGCCATGCGGCAGGAGTTTCCGGTAGACCAGTACTCGATCGACATGTTCATCCGGGAGGGGCTGGATGTTTCCACCACCAATATATGGGCCATGGAAATCGAACCCGGTGAGCGCTTTCTGTACGAGCTGGCACGTCCGGGTGGGCGTCTGTTTCAGGTTGAGTTTGACCTGAGCGAACCGGTTGCAGCGCCGCCGGCACCCTGGGGACACTGAAACTCAGTCCTTGTACCCCGGGCTCCGCTGATCCATCAGCCGCAACAAACCGGGCCACAGCAGCTTCGACACCTTCGGCAGGGTTTCTGACTGCTTGCGGGTGGTCTCTATCGCTTCCTGTGAAGGGTAGTGCACTTCCCCGCCGGCCTGGGCCCGGATCTGTTTTTCGCAGGCATTCTCCAGGAAATACATCAACGTGAACGCTTCTCGTACGGAACGGCCCAGGGTCAGCGTGCCATGGTTTCGCAG
>PWQG01000439.1 GCA_003556835.1 Gammaproteobacteria bacterium | reverse complement strand
TTCTATGGCACACGCACGGCACTGCTCTTTGCCTTTGCCTTCACCCTGGCGGTGTACAGTATCGGTATCACGATCGGGGCGGCCATGGGCTACTTCGGTGGCTGGTTCGACCTGTTATTCCAGCGCCTGATCGAGATCTGGAGCAATATTCCCTTCCTGTACATGGTCATCATCATATTCTCGGTGATTCCGGCAGCCTTTGCGGTCAGTACCCGGATTGCCATCCTGCTGGTGGTCATGGTGCTGTTCTCCTGGACCTCGATGACCTACTACATGCGCACCGAGACCTATAAACAGAAGGCGCGTGACTACGTGGCTTCGGCGCGGATCATCGGTGCCAGCAATACCCGTATCATCTTCCGGCATGTGATTCCCAATGTGCTGGCGACACTGGTGACGTTCATACCGTTCACCATCATCGCGGCGATCACGGCAATCACGGCGCTGGATTTCCTGGGCTTCGGCCTGCCGCCACCGACGCCGAGTCTTGGCGAGCTGCTAAAGCAGGGAACCGACAACCTGCGCACGGCGCCCTGGATCGTCAGCGCGGCTTTCGGCACGCTGGTGGTATTGTTGACATTGGTCACCTTCATCGGTGAGGCCGTGCGGGAAGCCTTTGACCCGAAAAAATTTACGGTATACAAGTAAGACCATACAAGTTTCTGTGGAGGAGTGAGTCATGAGCAGTCGATTGCATCACCTGATGTCTGCCGTCCTGGGTGCCGCGTTGCTGGCAGCCTGTGGTGGTGCCGTGGAGGAGGTTGAGGACCGGGATGTCACCCCGGAGGTATTGGCCTATTATGACGAGCATCCCGACTTTTTTACCTTCGCCACGCCGGCCGATGTGCCGGGTGATCTGGTCTGGGAGGATGGCATGGACCTGCCGGACCTGGGCTCGCCCGAGGCAAAAAAGGGGGGTACCCAGTACAGCTCTGTGCAGGATTTTCCTCGCACCCTTCGCCATGTCGGTCCCGACTCCAACGGGGCGTTTCGCGGCTGGATCATGGATGACACCAACCTGAGCCTGGCCATGGCGCACCCGGATGTCGATGGTGGTCTGTTCCCCGGGATCGCGCGGGAGTGGGCCGTGGATCAGGAGGATCAGACTGTATACATGCGCCTGGATCCCGCCGCCCGCTGGTCCGATGGTGAGCCGGTGACCGCGGACGACTTCCTGTTCATGTTCTTTTTCTTCCAGTCCGACTATATCGTGGCGCCCTGGTACAACAATTATTACGGCATCGGCACCACCTATACCAACATCACGAAATACGATGATCACACCATCTCCATAAGCATGGCCGAGGCCAAGCCGGACATGAATGAGCGTGCGTTGGGCCTGCGGCCCCAGCCGCAACATTTCTATCGGGAGCTGGGTGATGATTTTGTTGAACGATATCAGTGGCGCTTTGTGCCGGTAACCGGGCCCTATGTGATCAGGGACGAAGACATCAATCGTGGCCGCTCCATAGCCCTGACCCGACTCGACAACTGGTGGGCCGAGGATCGCAAGTTCTACCGCAACCGCTACAATGTGGATCGTATCCAGTTCCGGGTGATCCGGGACCAGAACAATGCCTTCGAGTCCTTCCGCCGTGGCGATATCGACAAGTTTGCCCTGAACCTGTCCGAGTTCTGGTATGACCGCCTGCCCGACAGTGATCCGGATGTGCAGGCCGGCTATATCCACAAGTCCGTGTTTTACAATCAACGGCCGCGACCGAACTATGGGCTCTGGATGAATACTGACAGGCGCTTTCTCAACGATCGCAATGTGCGCCTGGGCATTCAGCACGCCACCAACTTTGATCGGGTGATCTCGGCCTTTTTCCGGGGTGATGGCCGGCGCATGAATACTGCCCGGGACGGTTACGGTGAATTCACCCATCCCGATATCACGGCCCGTGAGTATGACATCGACCGGGCCGAGGAATATTTCGCTGCAGCCGGTTTCACCGAGCGTGGCAACGACGGGATTCTGGTCAATGAGAATGGGCAGCGCCTGGCTTTCACGGTTTCCACCGGCTACACCACCTTGCGCGACACACTGACCATTCTCCTCGAGGAGGCCGCGCGGGCCGGTGTCGAATTCCGCATCGAGGTGCTTGACTCGACGGCCGGTTGGCAGAAAGTGCAGGAAAAGCAACACGACATCCACCTGGCCGCCTTCAATGTCTCGGTCGAGATGTATCCGCGGTTCTGGGATTTCTATCATTCCAGCAATGCCTATGATCAGGCTTTCCTCGAGGATGGCAGTGTCAATCCCGAACGCCAGCTTCGCGTGCAGACCAATAATCTCGAGACCTTTGCAGTGCGGGAAATGGACGCATTGATCGAGCGTTATGATCGTTCCAGCGATTATGATGAGATGCTGGAGCTGGCCTATGAGATGCAGGTATTGCATCACGAACATGCTTCCTTTGTGCCCGGCTGGATCCAGGATTTTTATCGCCTGGCGCACTGGCGCTGGGTTCAATATCCCGAGTTCTTCAACCATCGCCAGTCGACCTTCCCGGGCAATGAGCTGTTTGTGCACTGGATCGATGAGGAGATCAAGCAGGAGACCCTGGCGGCCCGCCAGAGTGGTGAAACCTTCGAGCCACGTATCCGTGTCTTCGATCAGCATCGGATCGAGGACTAGGCCGGGCATGACCGAAGCGGTATTGGAAGTACGTGATCTGGTCACCGAGTTCGACACCGATGAAGGGGTCGTGCGTGCCGTCGACGGTGTCAGCTTCCAGGTCAATGAAGGCGAGACACTGGGCATTGTCGGGGAATCGGGCTGTGGCAAGAGTGTGACGGCGCAATCCATTATGCGCCTGCTGCCCCAGCCCATGGGTCGGATTGCTGGCGGGCAGATCCTGTTCCAGGGCCGGAATCTGGCGGAAACGGATCTGGAAACCATGCGGCTGATTCGGGGCAATGACATCGGCATGGTGTTCCAGGAGCCGATGACGGCCCTGAACCCGGTGCATACCATCGGCAAGCAACTGGCCGAGGTCCTGCTGCTGCATAAACCCATCACAAGTCAGCAGGCCATCCGCGAGAGCGTGGAGATCCTGGATCGGGTGGGTATTCCGTCTCCGGACATCCGGATGACGGAATACCCGCATCAGTTGTCCGGGGGTATGCGGCAGCGCGTGGTCATTGCCATGGCCCTGGCCTGCCGTCCCAAACTGCTGATCGCCGATGAGCCCACCACGGCGCTGGATGTGACCATCCAGGCCCAGATCCTGGAGCTGATCCAGGAGTTGCAGCGGGACATGGGCATGTCGGTCATACTGATCACCCATGACCTGGGTGTGATCGCCGAAACGTCCCGCTCCGTAGTGGTCATGTATGCCGGCAAGGTGGCTGAAAAAGGCAGTGTGTTCGATATTTTCGATCGCACCCGTCACCCCTACACAAGGGGGCTGCTGTCCTCGATTCCGCGGCTGGACACTGAGCCCAAGAGCGCATTGCCGATCATCCCCGGCATGGTGCCGGGATTACGTGATCTGCCGGTCGGTTGTCGCTTCGAGAACCGCTGCCCCCACCGCAAGCCTTCCTGCATCGCATCGCCGCCGCCCCTGGAACAGGCTGATGATGTCGGGCACGAAGTGGCCTGCTACGAGTGGCGCAACATCCGGGCGGCCGAATCCGCAGAGGAGTCGCGGTCATGAGTGATGCACAGGTACGGGCCAATCCGCCCCTGCTCGAGGTACGGGACCTGAAGATGCACTTTCCGGTGAAGGAAGGTGTGTTCATGCGTACCGGCAAATACAATCGGGCGGTCGACGGGGTGAGCCTGCATATTGGTGCCGGCGAGACCCTGGGGCTGGTGGGCGAGTCCGGTTGTGGCAAATCGACCCTCGGGCGCTGCATCGCCCGCCTGTATCAACCGACGGCCGGGCAGGTCCTGTTCGAGGGCAATGACATCAGTCGGTTGCGTCGCAAGCAGATGATGCCGTACCGTCGCGACATACAGATGATTTTCCAGGATCCGATGGAGTCCCTGAATTCGCGTCACACCATCGGTTACATCGTGGAAGAACCCCTGCTGATCCAGCGCATCGGCACCAGCGCCTGGCGCAAGCAGCGGGTGCGCGAACTGCTCGACCTGGTGGGGCTGCCCGCGCGCTCGGTCACCCGGTATCCCTTCGAATTCTCCGGCGGCCAGCGCCAGCGTATCGGTATCGCGCGTGCGATTGCCCTGAACCCCAAACTGATCATATGCGATGAGCCGGTTTCCGCCCTTGATGTATCCATACAGAGCCAGATCCTCAATCTGTTGGTGGATCTGCAGAGGGAGCTGAACCTGTCCTATCTGTTCATCGCTCATGATCTGGCCGTGGTCAAGCACATATCCGACCGGGTGGCCATCATGTACCTGGGCAAGGTGGTCGAGACCGCTACGGGCGAGGAGTTGTATCACAGCCCGGCGCACCCTTATACCCGCTCCCTGGTTTCGGCGATTCCGGTGCCGGATCCGCATCAACAGAAACAGCGTCAGGTGCTGAGCGGGGATGTGCCATCGCCGATCAATCCACCAACGGGCTGCAGTTTTCACACGCGCTGCCCGCGGGTGATGGAGCAATGCCGGGAACAGGAACCACAACTGATTGCGGTATCGGATCCGGAGCAGGGGGTGCGCCACAGGCCGGTTTCCTGTCATCTATTCGAGGCTGATCGCTCCGCATCCTGATTGATGGCCTGCCGGTTGTCTGAATTCGTTTTCTGACGGCCACAGGGTGTTGTCAGTAAACCATGAGTCTATTAAGATAAGCGCTCTGTTATACAGGAAGAAGTTATGAGTAACGCGAGAACCAGAGTAATAACAATCATCGCAGCATCGGTTCTGTCTCTCTCGGGATGGTCAGCGGTCGCTCAGGAACCCGATCTGGCCGAGGAATTCCGTGAGGCCAACCATATCCTGGAGCGCCTGAGTTTTTACAATGATCAACTCAGGGACCAGATCAGCATGCAGGAAACCTTGCTGACAGAGATCAATGAGGATGTGGATTATGCCCGCATGATCTCTGATGAGGACGAGTCTCCGCTGCTGGCGCTGATGGACGAGATGACCAGCAGCCTGGAGCAGTTCATCGAGGCCGATCTGCCTTTCCATATGGATACGCGCCGAGAGCAGGTGCAACAGGCCCGAGATCTGGTCGATCATCCGGAAGCCGGTATCCGTCAGAAATTCCAGCGTCTGCTGAATGTCTATCAGGCGGAAACCAATTACGGGAATTCGATCGAGAGCTACGAAGACGTGATCCAGCTGGATGGCATGGAACACGAGGTTGATGTCGTGCGTGTAGGACGGATCAGCCTGGCGTTCCAGAGCAAGGATCGTCTGCACACTGGTGTATGGGACAAGAATGCCCGTCAGTGGGTGGAGCTTGATCCGGGTAGCTATCGCACGGCCGTAGAGCGCGCATTGCGTGTGGGCCGGGGTGAGCTGGCGGCGGAAATGCTGCAGGTGCCGATCCATGCACCGGAAATAGTGCAGTAAAGCGCTTGTCAGTGATTGCCGTCGCCTGACGGACAATCACCCACTGTAGTACAGAGCGACGGCGGGATTTTCGGATCCGCCGTCGTTTTACAATCAGCCCTTGCCGCGCGTCTTGTTGGGTCCCTTGAGCGCCCCCTTTTCAATATGCTCGATGATTGCGCCAGCAATATCCTTGCCGGTGGCGGTCTCGATGCCTTCCAGGCCCGGCGAGGAGTTGACCTCCAGTACCAGCGGTCCATGAGATGAACGGATCAGGTCCACGCCCGCCACGTCCAGCCCCATGACTTTGGCTGCCTTGATGGCAAGTCGGCGCTCATCGGGACGCAGCTTGATGATTTCCGCCTTGCCTCCACGGTGGAGATTGGAGCGGAATTCGCCGGGAGCG
This sequence comes from Gammaproteobacteria bacterium, assembly GCA_003556835.1. GTDB lineage: Bacteria > Pseudomonadota > Gammaproteobacteria > Pseudomonadales > Pseudohongiellaceae > PWQG01. Next base: position 2,345 of record PWQG01000439.1, on the reverse strand, counting down.
GCATTACGCTGCATGGCCGCCACCACCTTTTCACCGATCACGAAACAGCGGATATCCGAGCCGCCGGCTTCCTTGATGAATTCCTGCACCAGGAAGTCGGCTTCCAGGCCCCGGAATGCATTGATCAGGCTTTCTGCTGCCTTGCGCGTCTCGGCCAACACCACGCCATTGCCCTGGGTGCTTGCCAGTATCTTGACCACCACCGGGGCGCCGCCCACCGACCGGATCAGGTCATCGGTAGCATCGGCCGAGTGTGCATAGCTGGTTACGGGCTGACCGATACCCTTGCGTGCCAGCAGCTGGTGAGCGCGGAGTTTGTCTCGGGAGCGGGTGATGGCAATGGATTCGCTGACCGAGTAGGTGCCTGCCACTTCGAACTGGCGCAGCACCGCGCAGCCATAAGCCGTGACACTGGCGCCAATACGGGGGATCACGGCGTCGAACACGAGTTCTTCGGGTGCCTCCGTGCCACGGCTGGTATAAAACACGGCAGGGTTGTTGGCCGTTATGTTCATATAACATTTCAGCACATCCACGACTTTCGCTTCGTGGCCTCGCTCGCGCGCTGCTTCGACGAGACGTTTGGTGGAGTACAGTTTGCCATTGCGTGATAAAACGCCAATTTTCATTACGTAATTGTCCTGTCAGCTGCAGATGTTGCGCGGGATAATCACTGCCAACACAGCGGGATTCGTCCTGAATCTGCACATTGATACCATTTGGGTCGTCGAAGTGGGTCTCCGACACTGCATCGTCGCGCATGCACACCTTGCTGTCCAGTCCACGATCAGCCCGTTTCCGAGCCACCATTGCGGTATTCCGTGGGTGTCATGCCATGGATTTCCTTGAAAGCTTTGTTGAAAGTCGACAGGGAATTGTAGCCGACTTCCATGGCAATGGTGGATATCGGTAGCCGCAGGGTGGATCGGTCACGAAGCCGTTCAGCAGCGTGTTCAATCCGACAACGATTGAGAAACTGGTTGAAGTTCCTGTAACCGAGCTGGTTGTTGATGAAACGGCGAAGGCGATATTCCGACATTGACAGCCGCTGGGCCAATTCGCCAATGGTCAGTCGCGGGTCCGCATACAGGTTCCCGTTTTCCAGGGCCTCGCGGATATGGGCCTCCAGCGCCAGATTATCATCTTCGGCAGATGTCCGGTCGGCAGCATCTGCTGTGCCGTGGTCGGGGAAAATCAGCTCGGAGGCATCCGGGTGCAGGCGGAAAGTGGTGATGTTGAGGGCCAGTACGCAAAGGAAGATCAGCCCGGCATAAATGGTCCGCACGTTGTTATCAATCAGTGGTGCGATGTAACCCGACATAACGATGATCAGGATGATCAGACCCATGATGAGTACAAAAGGGGCGCGTAGCCGGCGTCGCGGCTCAACCAGGTCGTCAACCGCGCTGCGGATGGCTATGTGAATGGCATGAGCCGACAGAAGCAGCATGACGGTCTGGGGCAGCATGCCGAAGAACCACCAGGATGCCGTGCCGGTCGACAGACCCTCCGGGTAGAAAAGGTGTCCGAGGATGCGGATACCGATGTAGCTGCCGACAAAGGGCCAGAACCAGCGCGGCGTGTGCACATTGTCCAGAAACAGTTGCCGGGTGATGAGCCAGAGAACCGCTGGTGCCAGCATGGCGCCGACACGAAACAGCAGGACCAGGAAGGCGCTCTCTCCCGAAATGCCGGGCATGATCAGCAGCAGGTAGGAGATCATGCAGAGGCTGAACAGGCCGAAGAGGCGGCCCAGAAGCAACGCCCGGTAATGCAACAGGTAGGCCACGGCCATGAATGCCAGTTGTGAGGCAGCCAGGCTGGTGACGACCAGGAACATTGTGTTTGGCATTTAACGAAGTTCCGGCCCTTGCGTATGATAATCGGGCCTCACAATTGATAGCCGAGTCAGTGCCTCTATTGTGGGCAGCCGCAGGGAGCGTGAACAGGTGAACTGCAGTGGGATCATTATGTACTTCTCCTTTTTTTTATATCTAACACCAGTGGAGCACATTCTGTAAAGCTTCAAAATGTTTAAGCGGAAGCATTCCGGGAATCGTGGGATTCATCGGCTGTTGTCAAATTCCGTCAGCAGGGAAGAAAGGGTTTGCAAAAATCCGTCAGCTTTTCTCTGATTTCAGGAAGACTGTAGTCACGGTGGCATGCTCAAATCCGAATTGTGATAAACACAAAACTAAAATAACACTCTATTAGGAGGTGTCCTGTGAGGATATTCCGACCCGATTCACTGGCGGTGACTGCTTCGACAGCATCACTGGCCCTGGCCCTCTCCCTGGGAGGCGGTGCTGCCCTGGCGCAGCAGGATGAAGAACTGACCTTCCACC
>PWQG01000170.1 GCA_003556835.1 Gammaproteobacteria bacterium | reverse complement strand
GCTACGAAGTCCCAACAGCAGGCTGGTCTTGATCCTCAAGAATCCAGTCCACGGCTTTGGCCGAAGCATCAGCGAAGGGCCGCAGCACCAGATCCGCGCCGCTTTCCTGAAGAACCTCCGCATCACGCGCGTTCCCCGCGGTCAGGGCCACCCGGCCAGCATAACCCTCACGCTTCAGGGTCTTGATCAGTGAGATGTTGATATCGCGTTCTCGGGCCGTGCTCACCACCCACTTCACGTGGTTCAGCGGGAGGGAGTCGATGAACTCCGGGTCCTCGGCGTCGCCGAAACGGGCGATGAAACTGTCACCGGTCTGTGTGCGCACCACCTCCGGATCGATGTCGATACCCATTACGCGGTGGCCGCGTTCGCGCAACGATTCGGCTATACCGCAGCCGTATCGACCCAGCCCGAAGATGACCACATCGGCCCCGCCGTCCGCTTCATCACTATCGTATTCGGCCTCCCGATAGGGTTGCTTGCGTTCGAAGATGGACAGATAGGGTGCGATGCGCTCGTAGATCTGATGCGAGTACAGGATCATATAGGTCGAACCACTTATGGTGATCAGCCCCACCAGGGTGATCAGGCCCATGCTGTCGGCATCCAGGTGGCCGATGCTCATGCCCAGGGCCGCCAGAATCAGGGAAAATTCACTGATCTGTGCCACCGTCAGGCCGGCCAGGAAACCGGTGCGTTTGCGATAGCCCATGAAGCCCATGATGGTCATGACAATGAGCGGATTGCCAATCAGCACAAAGGCCGAGAAGATCAGGGCCGGACCGAGCTGGGCGCCCAGTGTCGCAATTTCCAGGCCCGAGCCCAGTTCAATGAAGAAGAACAGCAGCAGGAAGTCCCGCAGGCTCACCAGGCGGGCACCGATCACTTCACGGAACGGTGTTGATGCCAGGGAGATACCCGCGAGGAAGGCCCCCACCTCCTTGCTGAAGCCGAAGTAATCACCCACTGCGGCCAGCAGTACCGCCCAACTGACAGCAAACAGGATCAATAACTCGGCTGAACGGGCCAGGTGTCTTGTCAGCGAGGGCAGCACATAGCGCATCATCAGGGCCACAAAAACCAGCATGCCGAAACCGGTCAGGAAGACCCGGAAAATCTCCCCGAACAACTGATCCGGTTCGGATGCACTGCCCGCACCCATCGCTGTCAGGGCGATCATGGCCAGCACCACAACAATGTCCTGCACGATCAGGAAACCGACCGCGATACGACCATGCAGGGCATCAATCTCCTTTTTGTCGGAGAGCAGCTTCACGATGATGATGGTGCTGGAGAATGTCAGGGCAACCCCGATATAAATGGAAGCCGTCACCGACATGCCCATGGCCATGGCAATCAGGAAACCGAATATCGAGGTAAACAGCACCTGGCCGAGACCGGTCGCCAATGCCACCGGCCCCATGGTGCGTATGATGTGCAGATCGAGCTTCAGGCCCACCACAAACAGCAGCAGGGCGATGCCCAGCTGGGCCAGCAGCTCCACCGGTTCAGTGGCCGTGACCCATCCCAGTCCCGACGGACCCAGCAGGATACCAGCGGCGATGAAAGCCACGATCAGGGGTTGGCGCAAGAAAACACCCAGGGCGCCGATGACCGTGACCACACCGAGCATCGCGGCGATTTCCAAGAACACATTGTCAACCAGCGTCATGTTTTTCCCTTCTATTCGTAACCCCGGGCCTGCAAGCGGAACAACTTTGCGTACTGCCCGCCCAGTGCCAGCAGACTGTCGTGGTCGCCCCGTTCGCGGATCTCGCCATGCTCCAGCACAATGATCTGGTCAGCAATCCGCACGGTCGAGAAGCGATGGGAAATGATGATGGAGATCCTTCCCGCGGTCAATTCGCGGAAATGGGCAAAGACATCGGCTTCGGCCTTTGCATCCATGGCGGCCGTGGGCTCGTCCAGAATCAGCACGTCGGCCTGATCACGCATGAAGGCCCGGGACAGGGCGATCTTCTGCCACTGTCCGCCTGACAGCTCCTTACCGTCCTTGAACCAGGTGCCCAACTGCGTGTCGAAATCGGCCGGCATCTGGCGGATGAAGTCCGCTGACATTCCCTGCTCCGAAGCCTGCTCGACCCGAGGCCGGTTGTCCATGTCCGCGATATCTCCCACCCCGATATTTTCGCCAACCTTGAGCTGATAACGCGCGAAATCCTGGAAAATCACGCTGATTTTGCGTCGCAGGGCATCAACGTCCCATTCCTGCAAATCCAGCCCTTCGAAGAGAATGCGACCACCCGTGGGCGTGTAGAGCCGGGTCAGCAGTTTGATCAGGGTGGTCTTGCCAGAACCGTTCTCACCCACGATGGCCAGACTTTCCCCGGGACGGATATGCAAGTTGATCTCGTGCAGGGCAGGCTCGGTGGCACCGGGATAGGCAAAGCTCACGTTCTCGAAGCGGATGCCATCAGCGGGCACCGGTCCTTCCACCCGGCCACCGCTTGCCTCCGGCACCTCATGCTCCAGGTACTCGACCAGGTTGGACAGGTAGAGATTGTCCTCGTACATGCCATTGATGGCGGTCAGGCAGCCGGTGACCGCTGACTGACCCTGGCGGAACACGGCGATATACATGGTCATCTGACCGATGGTGATGGCACCGGCCACTGCCGCCAGGGCCACCCAGCCGTAGGCACCGTAAAAGGCGATGCTGGCAATCAGGCCCAGAACATAACCCCAGAAGCCGCGGCGCAGCACCAGGTTACGGTCCTCGCGGTAGATGTTACGGAAGATGTCGACATAGCGTTTCAGGAAATTCTGCCCCAGGTTGAGCAGCTTCACTTCCTTGACCCCGTCCTCGCGTGTCAGCACCATTTCCAGGTACATCTGCATGCGGCGCTCGGCCGATCGCCGGCGATGATTACGGAACGCTTCGCCAGAGTATTTGGCCTCGGCAATGAAGGCGGGCACACCAGCCAGGCCGAGCACCAGCACTGCCCAGGGCGAAAACTGGAACAGCAGGAAGCCGTAGCTGACCAGGGAGATGCTGTCGCGGCTGAAATCGAAGGTGCCGATCACCAAGCTCAGCGGGCGGGAGGAAGCCTCGCGCCGGGCCCGCACCAGCTTGTCGTAGTACTCCGAATCCTCGAAGTGCGCCAGCTCCAGGGTTAGCGCCTTCTCCAGGATCATCACATTGATTTCGTTGCCGAGCAGGGCACGAAGTATGGACTGACAGACCGTATTGATCTTCTGGGCCCCGGTCATCAGGATCACCAGACCGGCTTCCCAGATCACATAGCGGATGACATCGCGGGTGGCCTCGTCCTGCTCGATGCCATCGGCCTGTATGGCCGTCACCACCGAATCCACGATCAACTGTCCGACCCAGGCAATAGCGGCCGGCAGCAGACCGGCCACCAGAGTCGCCAGGGCCATGGCAATGGTCAGCCCGCGGCTGGTCTGCCAGACGATACGGATGGCGATGCGACTGTAGCGGAAGACGGAGAAGAAGCGGGCCAACAGGCCCGTGATGCCATCCTGATGTGGGGAAAGTTTCAAATCGTACTGCCGTCGGCAACCCATGGAACAGCGGCGATTGTACTAGAATACTCGAGCATGCGCGCCGGGCGGGAAGGAAAAAGGGCAACTCGCGGCAATGACTCCGGGTTGCCCTTTCTGATCAGGAAGTGAGTTCTACCCTCATTCCGGCTTGATGAATCGCGCAACGATGCGATCAGTATTGCGGCCCAATTCCGGAGCGAAGGGACTCTGGGTATGGTCATCGGCCGGCACATGATGCACATCACTCAGACCGGTCAGGTGGAAACCTGCCTCGGTGATGGACATGACCAGCGGTTCGATGGCAATACGATGCAGCGCCTCGTTGTCGGCACCGCGAGCACCCTTGTGATCAATCACTCCGAGCACACCACCCGGCTTGAGCACATGCATGACAGCATCCAGCATGGCCCGGGCCGCTGCGGGGTCGGCATTGTATAGGTCATGATAGTTCAGGGCCGTGATGGCAAAGTCCACGGAATCGGCTTCAATGCCGAGATCGGAGAAGTCACGATCCACGCGCTGCACATTGGGCAGACGATCGCCGGACAGACGTGCGGTGACCGCTTCCTCGGTGCCGCGCATGCCCAGGGCACGCGGGCTGTTCTGCATCAACACGGTGCCCTCGGGGCCCACCGCATGAGAAAGCACTTCGGTATACCAGCCACCGGAGGCCATGATGTCAAGCACAGTCATGCCTTCCTCGACACCCATGAATTGCAGGACTTCCACCGGCTTGCGTGAAGCATCGCGTTCCTGGTCGGCGGCATCCCGATCGGAACTGTTCAGGGCCTGGGTCAGCCGCTCGGCATCCAGGGCAAAGGCCTGACTGCCAAGCAGCAGTGCGGCGGTAATCAGAGCTAGTAGTGATTTCATGGTAATTCCTCTTGTGTGTTTTCGAATATTGGATCCGAACACATTCAGAATACCAGAGATAAGGGGGGATTAGGACTTCGTAGCCGCGCGACGGCTCAGTGCAATCGGTGCGCGTTTTTCAGTTCGTCCTCGAACAGCTGCTTGACCCGCATCAATTCACCTATATCCCCTTCACAAGCCATCAGCGGGAGGTGATTCTCGATGTCGAGAATGATATTGGTGATGCTAGGTGTATCAAGGGCGCTGAGATCGACATCATACGGCCAGTCGGCATTATCCAGCATGGCGGATCACCTTCACGAGGTATGGATTTACCCGGTTTATCGACCAGTCCGCAGGCATCTTTAGGGGCAGCCTGGATTGATTCCGTGATCGCGCCGGCCAATCAGTCCAGATGCTCCAGGGCCATCGCTTCGCGCATGATATATTGCTTGATCATCGGCGCACCATCCACGGCCCGCATGCCGGTATTGCGCAGCCAACGTAGCGGCAGGGGCTGGTCGTCGTACAGGCGTCGGAAGCCTTCCATGGCGGCCATCATCGCCAGATTGTGTCCCTTGCGCCGGCGCTGGTAGGCACGCAACACGCGGCCCTCATACCAGCAGCGCCCCTTGCGGCGGGCCGCAATGATCTCCGCTGCCAGCACATGCGCATCGAGCAGACCCAGGTTTGCGCCCTGACCCGCCAGGGGATGGATGCTGTGGGCCGCGTCACCAATCAGCACGACCCGATCCTTCACATAGTCACGGGCATGGACCTGGTGCAACGGAAAACTGAGGCGAGGGCTGCAATGCTCGATCCGACCGAGGCGGGACTCGAAAGCCTGTTCCAGCGCCCGGGCAAAGGCTTCGTCCGACAGGGCCTGCACTGCTTCAGCGCGCTCCGGTCGCAGCGACCATACAATGGAGCAGTAATTTTCGGCTCCGATCTCCGCGGTGGTCTGCAGGGGCAGGAAGGCAAGCACTCCTTCATCCGAGAAACGCTGCCGCGCCACCTGCCCATGGGGCTTCTCCGTGCGTACCGTGGTGACCACCGCCTGATGCGCATAATCCCATTCCCGGGTACGGAATCCGGCCAGGCGCCGTAACTGTGAGCGTCCACCATCGGCCGCCACCAACAGCTTGGCGTTGATTGCTTCCGCATCCTTGATGCGAACCTGAAGTGATCGCTCACAATCGCTCTGAGGGATGTAATGGAAACCTTCGAACTGCACAGGGGCAAGAAGGTCGACGTCATCCAGAGCAGCGATCCGTTGTTGCAGGGCCTGCACGATCACCCGGTTCTCGATGATGTGGCCCAGCAGCGGCGCATGCACTTCCTCGGCCGTGAAATTGATGCCTGCAGTGCCATCGGCCTCCCAGACCTCCATGCCGGTATAGGGGCTGATGCGCTGCGCCCGGATGCTCGGCCAGACAGACATACGCTCCAGAATGGCCTGGGAAGCCGGCGTGATGGCACTGACGCGCGCATCAAATTCGGTCGCCTTCAGTGGCTCGGGATCCATCTGCGGTGCACGATTGTCCAGCAGGGCAATACGCAGACCATTGCCGGCCAGGGCACAGGCCAGTGAGGCGCCCGCCATTCCGGCCCCCACGATAACGATGTCGTATTGCTGCATTCCAGGCTCCCGCTTGAGTACTCCGCGATTATAGACAGACTCCTTGCTCCCTGCACGGGATCAGCGCTTGATGCCATCCGGCTTCTGATCAATACTTGCCGGATTCCAGAAAATGACAATCGAGGGGAGAGCCACATGCCGGAAGTGAACAACATCGAGGAAGCCCGACAGTGGGTGGGCAAGGAAGTGGGCAAAAGTGACTGGCTGGAGATCAGCCAGGAGCAGGTCAATCAGTTCGCCGACACCACCCACGACCACCAGTTCATCCATATCGACCAGGCACGTGCCGAGAAAGAAACCCCGTTCGGCGGCACCATTGCTCACGGCTTCCTGACCCTGTCGCTACTGAGCCATCTTTCCGTGCAGGCGGATACCATCAATATCCGCGACGCCCGAATGAAGATCAACTACGGCCTGGACAAGGTACGCTTTCTCAATCCGGTACGGGTCGGAAAGCGTATACGGGCACGATTCGAACTGGTCAGCGCCGAGGAAAAGCGGCCGGGCCAGTACCTGATCAAACACCGGGCGACCGTGGAAATCGAGGGCGAGGACAAACCCGCCATGATCGCCGATTGGCTGGGACTGAGTATCACATGAAATCACTGACGGGCAGGAGCCTCATCATGGCCGGACTGTTGACATTACTGGGCTGCGCCGGAGAACGACCCGATGATATCGGTGTACGGGACGGCGTCCTGACCGCCTGCCCGGAGTCCCCGAATTGCGTCTGCAGCTGCGAAAACCGGGACAGTCACCATATCGAGCCCCTGCAGGCCAGTCTCGATGAGGTACGGACGGCGCTGGCACAGATGCCACGCAATGAAATTGTGCGGGAAGCAGACAATTACCTGCATGTGGAATTCACCACACGGCTGATGGGTTTTGTCGATGATGTGGAATTCCTGGCCGAACCGGAAACTGGCATCGTCCAGGTGCGTTCGGCATCACGGCTGGGCCATAGCGACCTCGGGGCCAATCGTAATCGCATCGAGGGTTTGCGCAGCCTTCTCGGCAACGAGTGATCCGCTCGGGGCTCACTGCATCAGAAGCTGCCCAGGCCCATGGCCTGACGGGTGAACAACTGCCTCGCCGGTGGCAGCAGATCTATGGAAAAGAGCCCGAATTTGCGCGTCCATACCTGCAGGGGATTGGAAGTCGTGAACAGGCCGGTCACATGATGGCTGAAGGCAATGGTCAGATCCTGATCCCGCTGCCGCTGGGACATATAGGACTGCAACAGGCCCATCTCTCCGGGTGATACACCTTCTCTGTGCCCCTGTGCAATGCAACGCGCCAGGGTCCTTGCATCGCGCAATGCCAGGTTCAGGCCCTGGCCAGCCACCGGGTGCAGGGTATGAGCAACATTGCCCAACAGCACAAGCCCGGGACGCAACTGCTCCCGGGCCACGTCCAGGGACAGTGGAAAGGCATGGCGCTGACCCACCCGGCTGAACACACCCAGACGATAACCGAATCGGTCCTGCAGGGCCTGCAGGAAGGCTTCGTCCGGCATGGCCAGCATGGCTTCAGCCTGCCTGTCCGGCTGGGTCCAGATCAGCGCGCCGCGATGGGCCCCGGCCAGATCCGATAGTGGCAGCACCGCCATGGGTCCCTGATCGGTGAAACGCTCAAAGGCGACCCCCTCATGGGCCTTGCGGAAGGCGACATTGGCAATCAGGGCCTGCTGTCCGTACGCCTGGCGATCAATGCCGATACCCAGTTGTCGACACAGATCCGACTTGCCACCATCGGCCAGCACCACCAGTGCGGCATCCAGCTCCTGTTCCCGGCCGGCTGTATTCAGGCTCAGACGCATGCCATCCGGCCGGTGACAGATCTGCTGCGTGCGTGCCGGGCAGAGAAAATCGATATCGTCCGATTGCTGCAGGGCATGCAGCAGCAACTTGCCCAGATGCCGGTTCTCGACCACATGGCCCAGGGCGTCGACACCAGCCCTGGCGGCATCCATCTACACGGCGCCGAAGTGGCCGCGATCCGACACATGGATACGCTGGATGGGTGTGACCCATTCCTGTAGTGCCGACCACAGCCCCATCTGCTCAAGCACCAGGCGCGATCCCTCGGACAGGGCGGTCGTGCGCACATCAAAATCCGGCGCCGGTTGCAGCAGGCCATCCTCTTCCTCGGCAGCATGTGCGGCCGCTTCTATCACCAGGATACGCAGGGGCGGCTCATCAGGCCG
>PWQG01000359.1 GCA_003556835.1 Gammaproteobacteria bacterium | reverse complement strand
GTTCTCAGCTTCCCGGTTGCACTGGTATGGACGGTGGAATTTATCTATGGGAGACTGTTGGTTTTGTTATCATTTCTCTATCTCAAGTACGGAAACTGGAGGAAGACATCACTGCGGATCTGATGATTCCAGGGACTGCCATTGCCGACCCCGACATACAGCAGGTCAAGATCGGGGTCGTAGGCCATCGAGTCCCAGGCAGTGCCGCCACCACCGAGGGTCCACCATTCACCAGACCAGGTTTCCGCCGCCATGGCCATCACATCACTTTCGAAGCCGTCGGCCGGATTGCCCGGTACCGTGTAGAACCGCCAGTTGAGGTCGCCGGTATCGGCATCATAGGCAGAGACATAACCACGCACACCGAGCTCCGCGCCACCGTTACCGATAATGACATTGCCATTGACCACCCGGGGCGCCCCGGTCACCGTGTAGCGCTGCTCCGGATCAGCGGTCACCGAGGACCAGACCGGCTCGCCGGTGGCCCGGTCCAGAGCGATCAGCCGACCATCCAGAGCGCCGAGAAACACCTTGTCACCCCAGGCCGCAAGCCCACGATTGACCACGTCGCAACAGGCATTGGCGGCATATCGCCGTGGCACTTCGGGATCAAAGCGCCAGAGCTCTTCGCCGGTGCGCGCATCCACGGCAAAGGCCTTGCTCCAGGCGGAAGTGAAATAAACCACACCATCGATGACCAGCGGCGTGGCTTCCTGCCCCCGATCGGTGTCCAGCTCAAAGTCCCAGGCCAGCCCCAGACGCTCTACGTTATCGCGATTGACGGTATCCAGCGGACTGTACCGCTCCTCGGCATAGGTCCGGCCATGCGTCAGCCAATCCTGCGTGTTATCAGCAGCGGCCAGAAGGCGCTGCGTATCCACCGGCTGCATGGCTGTATCGGAAGCTCCGCTTTCCATGGCCGATTCAGTGGCCAGCGGCGGCACCTCATCAGTCTCGCTGGAGCAGGCTGCCAGGACAAGCAGACTCAGTACCGGCAGCAAAATGTGCCGGCAAGCGGGTTGGATCCGGGCATATCCGGAAGAGATCCAGTGGCTGCGCATGTGCGGGTTCCCCTTGTATTTCATTATTATTGGCAGAAACGAGCATAAACAGGCCTTCGCCCGAAGGCAAGCCGTAACCCGCCACTGCATTTCAGCGCAATACGACCCTGGCATTCACGGTCAGGGTCACCTCGGATTCACCCGCCTGGGCGGACGGCGCAGTCCGGGCCGCGTCAGCCTCGGCGGCCATCGACCGCAACATTATTGGAGGAGACGCTCCACCGCTGCCATCCATATCCAGCTCAACCACGTCCAGATCCGACTTGCCCAGGGCCGAAGCGGCCCGCCCGGCGCGCTGCAGAATGCGCTCAATCGCCGCCTCAAGCAGACTGTCACGCACCGCTTCGGCGGCCTGCTCACTCAGGCGGTATTCCAGTTGACTGACCAGAAAACCCTCGGCCTGCAGTTGTCCTGCAAGTTCCTGTAATGCGGTCGGCTCGGAATCGGTTTCCAGCTCAAGCGTCTGGGTCCCACGCCAGAGCGTTTCCGGGCGCCCACCATCGGGACGACGTTCATGTCGATACACGCTATAACGACCGGTCGACACCTGCAGCCCCGGAACCGCGTTCGCCTGCTCCAGGGCACTCTGCATCTGGCGATTGATGCGCTCCTGCAGGCTTGCCGGATCACGGTCTTCGCCCTCCACCCGCAGGCGGGCCACCAGCGTATCAGCGGTCACCTGCTGCCGCTCGGTGACCGACAGGTTCAGCAACGTCTGACCTTCCGGCAGACGCATGGATTCCTGGGCTCCGGCAGCCAGAGCAATGCACAGGGACGATATCCCCAATACGATGGACAATGGTTTCATGAACTTCATGCTTTTTCTCCCGACGGGCAAAATCTCCCGAGTCTGCGATGTACACTGTATTATGGCATGATTGGATCTATGCACAGGTCAACCATAGCCCCAGGAGCCCGGATGGACAATACGGAACCCAGAATCAGCCTGCTCGCCGAGGATGCCCTGCTACTGCACTTCAGTGATCAGCCGGAGCGTTCACTGCAATGGCGCCTGCATGCCCTGGCTGAGCTGCTTCGCTGCGGTGAGCAGGGTCTGCCGGGCCTGGAAGATGTGGTTCCCGGCCCTGGCAGCCTGATGCTGCGCATCGCCGATGGTTCCGACTGGTCCCTGACCAGCCTCACCGGCACCCTGGAGCAACTCTGGAAAAGCACCCTGGATGGCACCATGGCACAGGGTCGTGAAGTGGAGATACCAGTGCACTATGGCGGCTCCGCCGGCCCGGATCTCGACGAGGTGGCACGCAGCTGCGGCCTGACTACGGCAGAGGTGATTGAACGTCACAGCAAGCCGCTCTACGAGGTGCTTTGCCTGGGGTTCCAGCCCGGCTTCCCTTATCTCGACGGCCTGGACGAAAAACTGTTCATTCCGCGTCGGGCCACGCCGCGCAGCCGCATCCGCGCCGGATCAGTTGCCATTGGTGGCGAACGCACGGGAATCTACCCCGGCGACAGCCCCGGCGGCTGGCATATCATCGGCCACAGCACGCTGGAACTCTTCAACCCACGCGCCAACCCGCCCTGCCGACTGCGGGCCGGCGACCGTGTGCGCTTTCTGGTGGAGGGCTGAAGCATGTTGGAAGTCCTCAACTGTGCACCTCTGACCAGCATCCAGGATCTGGGTCGGCCCGGCTTGCGTCACCTGGGTATAGCCAGCGCGGGTGCGCTGGATCCGATCACCGTGCAACAACTCAACCTGCTGCTCGGCAATGATCCCAAGGCCGCGGTCATCGAGCTCACCACCGGTCGGGGCATGTTCCAGTTCCACCAGGATGCGGTCTTTGCGTTCTCCGGGATCGATCCCGGAGCCCGCCTGCTAGACAGGGAACGGCATCCGCTGGCGGGGGATCCGTTGCTGCCCGGCCATGCCTGCTCCGTCCGGGCCGGCGAAATCCTGCATCTGAGCGGCCCGCGCGTGGCCGGCCCCAGCTATCTTGCCATCGCCGGAGGTTTCCAGGTACCAGTGGTATTGGGGTCGCGCAGCACAGATCTCATCAACCGGTTCGGTGGCCTGCACGGACGCCCCCTGCAATCAGGGGACTGTATCGCCATTGGCGAGTCGGATACAAACCCCGCCATCCGCAGCGGCATCCGACCGCCAGCACCGGATGGAACGCTACGCGCCATCCAGGGCCCCGAGTACTCGCTGTTCCGCGCGCAGTCACGTGCCGACCTCTGGCAGGAAGGCTGGCGCGTGGATCGGGACAGCAGCCGCATGGGACTTCGCCTGCGGGGTGGGCGCCTGTTACGACAGGACAGCAGCGAAATTCCCTCGTCACCCGTGCTGCCCGGTGTCATCCAGGTGCCTGCCGATGGTCGCCCCATCATCCTGGGCAACGATGCACAGACCATGGGGGGATATCCACGCATTGCCACCATCATCCGGGCCGATCTATGGCAATTGGCCTACCTCCCTCCCGGAAGCGAAGTGCAACTGCTAGAAGTATCTGTGGACGAAGCCCGCGCCCTGGCCCGGGAAGAGGGCGAATACCTGCAGCGCCTGGCGACCACCCTGGACACAGAAGCGAGAGTCGAGGCATGAAACACATCGATTTCAACGCGGATCTCGGTGAAGGCGGACCCAGCGATGCAGAACTGTTGCAGTTGGTCAGTTCGGCCAACATCTGTTGTGGCGCCCATGCCGGCGACCAACAGAGCATCCGTGGGGCACTGCGCGAGGCGGCACGATATGGCGTGGCAATCGGCGCCCACCCTTCCTACCCGGACCGGGAACAATTCGGACGGCGCAATCTGCAGCTGAGCGAACGTGATTTGCGAAAAACGATACACAGCCAGCTCGATTACCTGGCACAGGAGGCCGAGCAAGAAAATGCCCGGTTCCATCACGTCAAGCCGCATGGCGCGCTGTACAACCAGGCCGCAAGCGACCCACAGCTCGCGCAAACCCTGATTTCAATCCTGCAGGAGTATGATCCCGACCTGGTACTTGTCGCACTGGCCGGCAGTGAACTCGAACATGCCGGCCGGCAGGCTGGCATGCAGGTCCGCGCCGAAGCATTCGCCGATCGGCGTTATGACAGCTCGGGACGCCTACTGCCCCGGAGCCGGCCCGATGCTGTTCTGCACGACAGCCGTGAAGCCATCGAGCAGAGCCTGGAGCTGATCACTGCCGGCAGGGTGCGCAGCGCCGATGGACATTGGCTGGAAATCCGGGCCGATACGCTGTGTCTGCATGGCGACAACCCGGAAGCCCTGGCATTCGCCCGACTGTTGCGGCAGGCGTTCGAAACCGAAGGTATCCGCATCCAGGCACACTGACCCGGGTCAATTGGCTACTGCGCTGAGGATTTGTATACTGTTGGCACCCACAACCACTTCCGGCAAGGAGCAACACATGATCTTCCGCCAGCTCTATGATGACGCCTCTTCCACCTACACATACGTACTTGGTGACGAGGAGAGCCGTGAAGCCCTCATCATCGACCCGGTATTCGAGCAGGTCCAACGCGACCTCGCGCTCTTGCGGGAACTGGAGCTGGACCTGAAACTGGTCGTCGATACCCATGCCCATGCCGATCATGTCACCGCCGCGTGGCTGCTGAAACAGAAGACCGGCTGCCAGATCGCCCTCTCCGCCGCCGCTGGCGCGTCGAATGTGGACCTGCCACTGGAACACGGCCAGGAATTCGGCGTACGCAACATCCGCCTGGAAGCCCGTGCCACACCGGGGCATACCGACGGCTGCATGAGCTTTGTGCTCAGCGACCAGAGCAAGGTGTTCACCGGTGATGCGCTGCTGATACGTGGTTGTGGTCGCAGCGATTTCCAGCAGGGCGATCCGGCCCGGCTGTATCACTCCATCAAGGGGCAGATTTTCACACTGCCCGACAATTGTGCCATCTATCCTGCCCATGATTACAGCGGCCGCACGCGATCCTCGGTTTCCGAGGAAAAAGAATTCAACCCACGAGTGGGAGGCAAGGCGAATGAGAACGATTTCATCCGTTATATGAAGGCGATGCAGCTGCCCCATCCCAAGAAGATCGCGGAAGCCCTGCCGAACAACATGCGCAGCGGAGAACCTGAAGATGGCAAGATGCCAGAGGAAGCGGACTGGGCCGATCTCCGGATAACACTGGCCGGGTTCCCCGAAGTCGAACCGGAATGGGTGATACAGAATCAACCATCAGTCACGATTCTGGACGTGCGTGAAGAGGACGAACGAACGCATGGCCCCGGAAATGATATCGACAACCTGGTAAGCATACCGTTGGGCGAATTGCACGACAGAGTGAAGGAAGTCCCCACGGACAAGCCGGTTGTCACACTCTGTCGCTCAGGTCGCCGCTCGTCACTGGCCATCGGCATCCTGAAGAAGGCGGGGCATGAAAAAGTGGCCAACATCCATGGCGGGGTTCTGGAGTGGCCCGAGACCGGGGAGAAATCCTTGCGATGAAATTCATCTTCGAAGTCACGGTGAAGGACGGCTATACCGTGGAAGAGTATGCGCAAGCCTGGCTTGAAGCGAGCCGGATCATTCAACAGACACCGGGTGCCCGTGGCACCTGGCTGCACCGCAAGATCGGCACGGATGATACCCTGCTGGCCATCGCCGAATGGGAATCGAAACAGGCACGCGATGCCAAGAATGATGACGCCGACGAGGTCGTTCGCAGCATCATGGCCCGACACGCCCGATATTGCGACATCCGGGTGCTCGGTGAATTCGAAGAGCCTGAGTGGCATGTACCGCCACCGAATGAAACACCCGACATAGACGACTGAAACCCATGAAAGCACTGGAACTGAAATTGCCGCCGGTTCTGCTGACCGCAGTGACAGGCCTCCTGATGTGGCTCACGGCCAACGCCCTTCCCAATCTTGACCGGGTGCATGCCTGGCAGACCCAACTGGCACTGCTGCTGGCCTGTGGCGGCCTGATATTCGCTGTATATGCGGTGCTGGCATGCCGTCGGGCCGGCACAAGTCTCGACCCACTGAAACCCGACGAGAGTTCTACACTGATCACCAATAGCGTATTCCGCGTCACACGCAACCCCATGTATTTCGGCATGTTACTGGTATTACTGGGTTGGTCGATCGAACTGGGTAACGTAATGGCCACTGCCTGGCTGTTCATCTATGTGCTGTATATGAACCAGTTCCAGATCCTGCCGGAAGAGCGTGCACTGGAGGCACGCTTCGGGGACGAATACCGTGACTACCACAAACGGGTCAGACGCTGGATCTGAGTTTTCCCGCCTGCCTCTCGCCAGCCATCTCAATCGTTTTTTCCACCGAATGCAGACGATAAACACCCGCCGCGTCCTGCTCGAAATACAGATTCTGATTGATACAGGCCGGCGCATCACCGCGGGTATGACTGACAAACAGGATACGCGTTCGGGTCTGTTGCGCTATCAGGTCAACGATATGCAACACCCATTGTCGATGCCGGTCATCCAGGCCCACACAGGGTTCATCCAGCACCAGGATTCGCGGGTGCTTGATCATGGCCCGAGCCAACAGGACCAGCCGTTGTTGCCCGAATGACAGTTCATGATAGGCGTGGGAGGCACGAGATTCCAGCCCCATGACTCGCAACCACTGCCGCGCGAGATCGACCTGATTGCCGCCACTTGCATCATACAATCCCACCGAGTCAAAGAAGCCGGACACCACGACATCCAGCACCCGCCAGCCTTTAACATAACGGTTGTGCAATTCATTGGACACCACGCCGAACTGCGATTTCACGTCCCAGACACTCTCTCCCGAGCCCCTGCGCCGGCCGAACAGATACACCTCCTGCCCATAGGCCATATGGTTATCGCCATCTATAAGCCCTAGCAGGGTCGATTTGCCACAACCATTGGGCCCCTCAATAAGTGTGTGGTGCCCTGCTTCCATCACCCAATGCACATCCTGCAGTACTGGGCGCCCGTGCCAGGCCGCGCTCACGCCTCGTAGCTCAATCAAAGGGGCACTTGGCGAACCGGACAATGTGACAACATCGTCACCGGCGGGAGCCTCCGGCAAGCGGAACTTCGGCAGAGGATCGGACCGGGTCAATGCAGAAAATCCCGGACCGGACATCACCCGCTCCAGAGGTCCATCACAGACCACGCGCAATTCATCCAGAATCGCCAAATGCGTGGTACCGGCCAGTATGCCCGCCTCCCGTCGACTCAATAGCAGGCTGGCATTATGTGGACCCTGCCATTTCTGGATGGTCGCTTCGATTCGTGTCTTCGAATCGCGGTCAACACTCTCCAGTGGTTCGTCCATTACCAGCAGCAGCGGATCCTGATACAGCGCCCGGGCAATAAGGGCGCGACGCACCTGACCCGAGGAAAGAAAGCGTATGCCCTGATCCTCCAGGCCGTCGAGACCGAGCTGATGCAGCAATTGTCGACCACGTTCATCAATGGCGGCGGGACCACCTATCAGCTCCGCCACGGTGGTACCACGGTCTCTGGCCGAATCGCTGTACTCGCTCATATCAAGACGGTTGTCGCGAGCCCACAGGCGCTGCTGCTCTTCAAACGAAACCACCGCAACATCCCGCCGGGGCGAAAAATAGCTTGCATGATGGACATGGGATCGACCACTTGCCAGTTGACCAAGCAGCAGTGCCGTGAGCACCGACTTGCCACTGCCGTTGCCACCGAACAGGCACCAGTGCTGACCGGTCGAAACGGAAAAGTGGTCCACCCTCAGCGTCTGTCGGGATGACAACCTGCAGATCGCGTTTTCAATCCGGATCAAGGGACTGTGCATGGGTCAATCGGCCTCAGCGTCATTCTGCGCCTGCAGCGCACTGTGCAACAGGGCGTGCTGGACGGGAAGGAAGCGTTGTAGAGACATCCGCCACCACGTTGCGTCGTGCCCTCCTTCAGCCTGCATGAAATCGACCGGGACGGCATTAAACATCAGAATCTGGGCGAACTCCCGGGTCACGGCGGAAAGACTGTCTTCCGTGCCCGCATCCAGGTAAAAATGCGGCAACTGGCTCTTCGGAACAGTGTAGAGCAACTGGAATGGGTCATTGGCCCGGGCCTGCTCTTCGGTTTCGAACAGGATTCCCGGCGGTGTACGCTCACCCTGCCGGCTGAATCCGGGGATGTCGATGATGGCGGCAACAGCCGAGTCCGCCTCGCGCATTGCGGGAGGCACTGCGGCTGGCTGTTGCCGGCGGGGCGGCTCACC
>PWQG01000233.1 GCA_003556835.1 Gammaproteobacteria bacterium | reverse complement strand
GCGCTGGAAGACGGTGTGATGCTGACGCCCATGCTGCTGCTTCTTTCCAGCGACCCTCCCGTCCGCATCATCGGCAATCTCAGTGATCCAACCCCTGTATTGCAGGCGCTGGAGGTGGTACCGGATGAGCCGACAGGCTGACGAACTGGTCGACCTGGTCACCCGACTGCGCGAGATCGAGGAACGCATCGTCGAGTTGACTGAAGGTTCGGTCGACGCAATCACCGACAGTCAGGGCCGGCCCTGGCTGCTGAGCCGCGCCCAGCAGGAATTGCGCGAACGCAGCGAACTGCAGCGCCAGTTTTCCGAACAACAGACCGCCATACTCAACGCCCTGCCAGCACATATTGCCCTGCTGGATGCCAACGCGAACATCATCGACGTCAACGAGGCCTGGCGCCACTTCAGCGCTAGCAACTCGACAACCGGATCACAGGACAGCATCGGCTTCAATTATCTTGATGTGTGTGACGCGGCACCTGGAGAGGCTTTCGAAGCACACCGCACGGCGGCCGGAATCCGGGCAATACTGGCCGGAGAGTCCGATTCCTTTTCCCTGGAATATCCATGCCACGGACCTGATACAAAACGCTGGTTCAATATGGTAGCTACCCCGCTACGCTCCTTCCAGCAGAGGGGTGCGGTGGTGATGCATATCGACATCACCGATCGGAAACTGGCGGAACTGGAACTGCGACGCGCAGCCGGTTTCTTCAGTGCCAGCAATGACGGGGTGGTGATCATTGATACGGAAGGCTTCATCGTCGACGTCAACCCTGCCTACTCCCGGATCTCGGGCTTCAGCCAGGAGGAACTGAAGGGTAAGCGGGGTTCCATCCACCTGCGCCTAAATGGGCCCGAGATGGAACGGAAGATCGAGGAAGCTCTGGAAGCGCGAGATCACTGGAGTGGCGAGCTGCGGGCACAACGAAAGGACGGCGAAGTGTACGTGCAGAAGGTGTCGGTTTCCACCGTACGCGACGATTCTGGCCAGGTGGTGAACTATATCACGGTCGTTAACGACATAACCCGTCTCAAGGCACATGAGGCGGAATTGGACCGGGTGGCCCATTATGATGTGCTCACCGGACTGCCCAACCGCCGCCTGCTCACCGACCGCCTCGAACAGGCGGTCCGGCACGCTCGACGCCACGCGGAGTCACTGGCCGTCTGCTACCTGGACCTGGACAACTTCAAACCGATCAATGACCGCTGGGGGCATGAGGCCGGGGACCGGGTGCTGGTCGATGTGGCCCGTCGGCTAGAAAACTGCCTGCGCGAATCCGATACGCTGTCACGGATCGGTGGCGACGAATTCGTTTTCCTGTTGCCCAGCATTGATGGGGGCAGCGAGCTTGACCAGGTACTGGAGCGGCTCCTGTCCACACTGCAGGAGCCGTTGACGGTGAACGGAGGCACGGCCCGGGTGTCATCGAGTGTCGGTGTGGCACTGTTCCCGGATGATGCAGAAGACCCCGATACCCTGCTGCGTTTTGCTGATCAGGCAATGTACAGCGCCAAAGCTGCCGGTCGTAACCGTTACTTCCGCTTCGACAGTCGGGAAGTGCAGCAGATGGAAGAGCGCAAATCCCAGTTACAGTCCATCATTGACGGACTGAAGCATCACGAATTCATCCTGCAGTACCAGCCCAAGGTGGACCTGCGGGACGGCAGCCTGATCGGAGTCGAAGCCCTGGTGCGTTGGCAACACCCCGAGCGCGGTTTATTGTCACCGGCTGAGTTTCTCGGGATTGTCATTGATTCGGACTACGAGATCCGCTTCGGGGAGTATGTGCTGGAAACAGCGCTAGCGCAGTTGGACCGCTGGCAGGAACAGGGCCTGCACATACAGGTCAGCATCAATGTAAGCGGCAATGAATTGCGGCAAGCGGGCCTGGCTGACCGGATTGCGAGCCGCCTGGCGCAGCACGTAGGAATCCACCCCAGCCAACTGGAGATCGAGGTGCTGGAGACCACGGCGATCAAGGACATCGACCAGGTGCTCGTCGCACTCACTCAGTGCCGCAGCACCGGTATCCAGGTCTCACTGGATGACTTCGGTACCGGCTATTCCTCGCTGACCATATTCCGGCGCCTGCCCGTGGATACCTTGAAGATCGACCAAAGCTTCATCCGGGACATGCTGGTGGACAGCAATGACCGGAGCATTGTCGAGAGTGTCATCCACATGGCGCGGGCATTCAACCGCAATGTGGTGGCGGAAGGCGTGGAAACCATGGAGCATGCACGCGTACTGCTGGAAATGGGATGTTTCCAGGTTCAGGGACACGGCATCGCCCCACCAATGGACGCCGCCGCCATTCCCGACTGGATCCGGGAGTGGCAGCGGCAGCGTGTATGGGAGAGCCTGCGCGGCTGATCCGATACGAGCCGGCCCGATGCAACAATCGCCCCGGCCCGTCCAGGCACAATCCACCGCAGTATCAATCTGGTATGATGACCGTAATGACTCACACAGAAACCGGCATCATGAACGAAGTGGACAGCCTGTTGCAGTGCTTACGTCAGCAGACCCGACAGGACCATCACGAGCTGGACCACCATCCCCTGCTGCAGCGGTTGCTGGCCCCTGGTCTGGACAGGGACAGCTATGCGGGGATACTGCATGCGATGTACCAACCACAATGGTATATGGAGGCTTCGGTGGAGGCCGGCTGCCAGCAACTCGGGCTCGATCCCGGACGGCTTTCCGATGCCCGCAGCCCATTATTGGCCCGCGACCTGGCCGCGCTGGGCTGGCCCGTTCCGTCGTCCAGTGACGAAGCGCACCTCCTGACCGCCAGCAGTCCCGGCATGTTCATCGGACAACGCTACGTGGTGGAGGGAGCGCGCAAGGGCAGCATCATTGTGGCGCGTCAGTTGCGCCAAACACTGGGCTCGGCAGCTCCAATGAGCTACTTCAGTCATGCCGACCCGGAGCCGAACTGGCGAGAATTCACCCGACAGCTCGAATCCCTGCTTCCCACTATCGATCGCAACGCCGCAATCACTGGCGCCCGGGACATGTTCCATGCCTTCCAGTGCCGACTGATGTGACCGGGAATCCGGCAGATCTCCACGAGTCGCGGTATACTCCGAATACATAGGTCGATACCCGGCCGGCTTCGCGAACAGCAGAAAATCGGCAATGATGATGACAGGCAATGACAAGCAACAGGCTCACGATCTGGCCATCGCGCTGGAACAGTGCGCCAGCGAACCGGTCCATATTCCCGGTAGTATTCAGCCGCACGGTTGCCTGCTGGTGTTCGATGAAGCCCACCGCCACATCCTGCAATGCAGTGACAACCTGCATGACATCATCGGCATCCGGCCCTCAGAACTGCTCGGAGCCAGTACGCTGCCACAAAGTGCCCTGCTGACCTCCCTGATCGAGTGTCTCAACGGCCTGCAAACGATCGAATCGGTGCAGACCCGGCAACTGACACTGCCAAGCGGAACACAGGAACAGTCTTTCCATTTGTCCAGCTGGCGGTGTGACACAGGGCGCGTGGTCGAGCTGCAGGCAATCTCAGCTTCACCCCCCAGTCACTGGGTCGATTCCCTATCCCATTGGAGCCTCCAACTCGAGTCCTGCAACGACCAGAAAACCCTGCTTCAGGTATTGACCGACGCCATTCGGGTACTGAGCCGGTACGACCGCGTGATGGTCTACCGCTTTGACAGCGACTGGAACGGTCAGGTGATCAGCGAGAGCCGGACTGCGGATGTGGACGGCTATCTCGGGCACCACTTCCCGGCTTCGGACATACCGCCCCAGGTACGCAGGCTCTACTACATCAACCCTTTGCGTGTGATCGTCGACAGCCAGGCGGAGGCCTCTCCACTACTGGCCACCCCCGGCAGCGAGACACCAGCGCCCCTGGATCTGAGCCCTGGACTGCTGCGCGGCGTTTCGCCCATTCACCAGACCTATCTGCAGAACATGGGCGTGCGCGCCTCGTTTTCCATTGCCCTGTTCAGCCGGGGGCAACTCTGGGGGCTGGTGGCCTGTCACCACGGACAGCACCGACCTGCCGATCCCGACAGCCTGCTGGCCGCCAACGTTCTGGTGAGACTCGCCAGTCAGCGCCGTGAGCTGTTGCAATACGAAGCACAAGCGGAGTTTTTCCGACGCGTACTGCGCAACCGGCGCCTTTTATTGCAAGGGAACCGGCAAAGCTCACCACAACAGTTGATCGAACACCACGGTAAAACCTGGTTGCAATTGTTTCGCGCCTGCGGCGGAGCCCTGATCTACGAAGACCAGGGCCTGCAAAGCTGGCAGGATACGCCCGATGCACCAGTGATCGCGGAAATCATTAAGCAATTGCAGGCGAAGGCTTCCCGCCACATTCCCTGGTACAGCGATTGCCTGGAAGACTCCGAACTGAGCATTGACGGTTCCTTGAATGGCCATGCCGGCCTGCTCGCCCTGCCCCTGGTATCGGCCCGGTCCAGCAACAGCTGGTTGCTGTTTTTTCGCAGGGAGTTGCTGCAGTTTCACCAATGGGCCGGCCCACCCAAGGATCAACCAAGCTATGTGGACGGCAAGCCCGTACTGACGCCGCGACAATCATTCTCCAGTTGGCAGCAACGGGTGGAAGGAAAGAGTGAGTCCTGGAGAGAGGTGGAAATACGGGCAGCCCAGGAACTGGCTGAGAACCTGTCAACCGCGCTGACGTTTCATGAAATCAACCGACTCAACAACCAGCTCAGCAAAGTCAACGAACAGCTTCAGACCATGGTGCGTACCGATCCGTTGACCGGCATCTGGAACCGATACTACATCCAGGAGGAATTGATCCGCCTGACGGAGGCTGCACGGCGCTACAATCACCCCTTCAGTGTCATCTTTTTTGATATTGACCGCTTCAAGGATTTTAATGACCAACATGGCCATCAAGCCGGCGACCGGGTGCTGCGGAGCATCTCTGAATGCTTGCAATCCCGGCTACGAAGCGCGGATATACTGGGCCGATGGGGCGGTGAAGAGTTCATCATTGCGGCCGGCAACACGGAGCAGACCGAAGCGGTGCAACTGGCCGAACGCGTGCGTGAAGCGGTGGCAGAGCTGGATCTGGGCGAGCTCGGGCATGTGACCATCAGCCTGGGGGTCACACAATGGCGCGAGGACGAAGATGGAACCAGCGTGGTGAACCGGGCGGACGAAGCGATGTATCAGGCAAAAGCCGAAGGACGCAATCGCGTGGTCGTGCCTGCCGACGAAGCCTGATCGGATCCATTCGTCCTCGGGTAATCACTTCCAGCCGGGGATCCAATGTCCACGGTCGCGTAAATCCTTTATTTCGACACGATGGACCCTGCCGGTGAGCACGGCCTGCAGTTCCACCTGCTCGCTGGTGAACAGGTTCCGCACCACAAAGTGCTTCTCCCTTTGTTCAGGGCAGGCAGCCGTCCACTTGCTTCCCGGCAATTTGGCCCGGGAAAACCGGTTGATATCAGGACTCATTGCATCACCACGGCTGTTTCCTGCGTTTGACCCATCGGCGTCTCCGTTTTGCGGCGTCTGACTATCATCATGTACTGCCTCCACCAGCCATCGGATCATCATCGGCTCCTGCGTGGACAGTATTGGCATCCTCCATTATGCTGCTGCTATCCATCCCCGGAATTGCGAGACAGCATAATGACACAGCTCCTGAAAGCCCTATCCGTATTGGTCATTTTCTCATCCACCGCCCTGGTCAGCGCCCAGGAGCCACGGTATCTGGACCCGGCCGAAGATGTGGCCAACCTGCCGGCCAATGACGGCATCCTGTTCTGGCGCGGTGACGAACAGATCGCCGGTTTCCGCAACATTCCCCTGCTCAGTGAAACCCGCCGGATCGAAGCGGCAGACTCACCCATGGAGCTGCGGGAAAATCCACAGGATTTCTCCCGCTTTGAATACCAAGTGGATGGAACCACTCATTCGCTCGACGACTACCTGCGACACAACCATGTGGCGGGCCTGCTGGTATTGAAAGATGGAGAAATCGTGCTGGAGCGCCACGGCCTCGGCAACAGCCCGGACGATGTCTGGGTGTCGTTCTCCCAGACCAAGTCCGTTGTCTCCATGCTGATCGGTGCAGCCATTCGCGACGGATATATTGAAAGCGTGGATGATCCGGTCACCGATTACCTGCCAAGGTTGCGGGGTACCGCCTATGACCCGGTGAGCATCCGTGATGTATTGCAGATGGCTTCGGGTGTGGACTGGAACGAGGATTATGCCGACCCGACGTCCGATGTGGCGACCTCACCCAATGACATGCTGGAATTGATGCAGTTCATGGGCGCCAAGGACCAGGTGGCCGAACCGGGCACCCGCTTCAACTACAACACCGGTGAAACCAATCTGGCCGGCGCCATCCTGCGCGCCGCCATCGGCAACAACCTGTCCACCTACCTGACCCACAAGATCTGGCAGCCATGGGGCATGGCCGATACCGCCTACTGGATCACGCACGGCCCCGGTGGCGGGGAGCTGGGCGGCTGCTGTATCAACGCGACCCTCCGTGACTGGGGACGCCTGGCACTTTTCATCCTAAACGATGGTGTACTGCACGACGGCACCGCGGTACTGCCTGATGACTGGATGGTGCAGTCGACCACGCCTTCACCAGCCAGCGATGGGTATGGCTACCTCTGGTGGCTGGAAGGCGATGGCACCTACCGGGCCAGCGGCATCTTTGGCCAGGGCATCTATTTCAATCCGGAAAACAATCTGGCGATTGTGGTCCAGGGCGGCTGGCCCCAGGCCACCGGCAGCGAATTCGGTGCCCACCGTGATGCGTTTTTCAGCGCGGTCGACAACATGCTGGAATGAAACACGGAGCATCGAAAGCAAAAACACTTGATACGCTGTACGCTTTCCCTGTAGTTTTAAAGGAATAACAATGACCGGGCGCCAAGGCAGCGCCCGACAGACAGAGAAGGGATGGATGGACATTCTCCAGCTGCTGATCAGCGGCATTGCCAACGGCTGCATCTACGGACTGCTTGCACTGGGTTTCGTGCTGATCTACAAGGCGTCAGAAGCAGTGAATTTCGCCCAGGGCGATATGCTGATGCTCGGCGCCTTCCTCGGTATCACCTTCATCAATACCAGCTATATGGACCTGCCCTTCCTGCTTGGGATCACCTTTGCGGCAGGCGTGCTTGGCGTTTTTGGTTACCTGCTTGACCGACTCGTCCTGAGAGGCATTTTCGGTCAACCACAATTTGCCATGGTCATCCTGACCATCGCCCTCGGTTTCATCATCCGCTTTGTGGCCGGCGTCATCTGGGGCCATGATCCGGTCTCGCTGGAATCACCTTTTGCCGGGCAGACCCTGGCACTCGGCGGACTGGTCATCCCCCTGGTCGACGCCATCATTATTCTTGCCACCGTCGCCCTGACCACCACGCTGTACTTTTTCTTCGCCCGCACCCGCCTCGGCGTGGCCATGCAGGCCAGTAGCCAGAACCAGATGGCGGCCTACTACATGGGCATCCCGGTCAAGCGCATCAATGCCATCGTCTGGGCTCTGTCCGGAATTGTTGCCGCCATCGCCGGCGTGCTGTTTGCCGCCAAGGGCGCTGTGGAACCTTCGGCCGGACTGGTGTTCGGCATCAAGGCCTTCGCCGCTGCCGTGATTGGTGGACTGGGCTCCCTACCCGGTGCCCTGGCCGGTGGCCTGCTTGTGGGCATCGTGGAACCTTTTGCCGGGCGCTACCTGCCCTCGGGCCTGGGTCCGGTGGCACCCTATGTATTGATGCTTCTGGTACTGGTGCTGCGACCCGGCGGATTGTTCGCCCAGGTCAGCCAGAAGAAGGTGTAGCGCATGAAGACACGATTCAAGAGCAGCTATGACGACGACATCCGCCTGTTCGAGGATCGGGCGCACCTGCTCAAGTACGCGATCCTGCTGATCGCGGCATTGACGCTGCCCTGGCTGCTCAACCCTTATTATGTGGGCGAGCTGACCTCGGTGCTGATCTGGTCGCTGGCCGGCCTGGGCCTGATGATGATTGCCGGCCACACCGGTCAGGTCAGCCTGGGCCACGCCGCCTTCATGGCCATCGGCGCCTTTTCTCACCTGGCCCTGATGATCCGTGGCTGGCCCTTCCTGCCCGCCCTGATCGCCAGCGGTGTCATCACAGGCCTGGCCGGCGCCCTGGTCGCCCGCCCCCTCGGCCGCATGAGTGGCATTTATCTGGCCATTGCCACACTGGCACTGAGCATCATCATCGAGGATATTGCCATTGT
>PWQG01000018.1 GCA_003556835.1 Gammaproteobacteria bacterium | reverse complement strand
GCCAGCATCAGCAGACGGTCGAAACCCAGGGCCACACCAGCGCATTCCGGCAAGCCCGCTTCAAGGGCGCCCAGCAGTCGGGGATCCTCCGGCATCAAAGGCAGACCCTCCGCCCGGCGCTGGACATTGTCGTCGCGGAAACGACGGGCCTGCTCGCGGGCATCGGTCAATTCCAGGTAGCCGTTGGCCAGCTCCACACCGTCGACATACAGCTCGAAACGGCGTGCAACCGGCGCCCCTTCCGCATCCGTATCGATCCGCGCCAACGCGGCCTGACTGGCGGGAAAGCCGGTGACGAAAACCCCACCCGTCAGCAGCGGTTCGATGCAATGCGTGAACAACAGTTGCAACCAGTCATCGCGCTCTTCACCCAGATCACTGACTTCAAGCAACTCAGCCGCCCGCGCCCGCAACTGCGTCACCTCGCTGGTGAAAGGATCAATCCGCAGGTGTTCACGGAACAGTGAGCGGTAACTTCGCCTGGGGAATGCTTCAGACGAAAAACGCACCGCGGGCAGGCAGCAGCGGACCAGGGCTTCCACCTCGTCCATGAGCGCTGCGTCATTGAAACCGGGTCGGTACCACTCCAGCATGCTGAACTCGGGATTGTGATAGCGTCCGGCTTCATCCTGCCGAAACGCCTTACACAGCTGGTAGATCGGGCCACTGCCGGCAGCCAGCAGGCGCTTCATGGCAAACTCCGGCGAGGTCTGCAGGTAATACGGCTCACCGCTCAATTCCACGACGAAACTGTGCAGGTGCGGATCAGTGGCTGCCGCCCGGGACAGCAGGGGGGTTTCCACTTCCAGCACTCCGCGCTGCCGGAAGAATTCCCGCAGACGCCCAAGCAACTCCCCGCGCAGGCGTAGCGCCGACAGGGAAGCAGTCGGGCGCCAATCCTCACTCACTGTCAGCGCACCCGGTTCTGGTACTCACCGGTACGCGTATCAACGCGTAGCACGTCGCCTTCATTTACAAACAGCGGCACCTTGACCACGGCACCGGAGCTGAGCGTCGCCGGCTTGCTGCCACCCTGGGCGGTGTCACCCTTGAGCCCGGGATCAGTCTCGACCACTTCCAGCTCGACAAAGTTGGGTGGACTCACCGCAATCGGCTTGTCATCCCATAGAGTGACGGTATAGACGTCTTCTTCCTTGAGCCAGTTGAGGGCTTCCTGCATGGCTGCTTCGTCGACAGGGAACTGCTCGAAGCTGCCGTCAGTCTTCATGAAGTGCCAGAACTCCCCGTCACTGTAGAGGAAGGACATGTCGGTCTCCATGACGTCGGCACCTTCGAGGCTTTCACCCGATTTGTAGGTGCGCTCCCAGACGCGGCCATTGAGCAGATTGCGCAGCTTCACCCGATTGAACGCCTGTCCCTTGCCGGGTTTGACGAACTCGTTTTCCAGGATCGCACAGGGTTCCCCGTCGAGCAGCACTTTGAGACCGCTCTTGAATTCATTGGTTGAGTACGTCGCCATTCATTACCTCGCAAAAATAAGTTCGGTTTTCATGATCAGGATATGTTCCAATTACAGGCTAGTGGGCCATGCCGCCTGAACGCCTCAATTGTCGGATCCACATCGTTTATGTCAAGCATGATCAGCAGCGATCGCCAGGTGGCCGAGCGCCGTGCGCCCTGGCAGGACATACTTGCCCGCCTCATCAGTAACCCCGATGAACTGCTTGCCCGGCTCGGCCTGCAGAGTGCGGATCTGCCCATACCGGAGCAGGTGCTGCGTGATTTCCCCCTGCGCGTGCCGGAAAGCCTGCTTGGCCGTATCCGGCCGGGTGATCCCGCCGATCCGATATTACTGCAGGTTCTGCCCGGCGTCAGGGAAGGCGATGATACCCCCGGATACTCTGTCGATCCACTCTCGGAAGCCGAATTCAATCCCCGGCCGGGTCTGCTGCACAAATACCATGGTCGCGCCCTGATGCTGACCGCACCGCATTGTGCCATACACTGCCGCTACTGTTTCCGGCGACATTTCCCCTATGACGACAATACGCCCGGCCGGCTGCAGTGGCAGCAAAGCCTGGATTACCTGCGGCAGAACACGGACGTGGACGAGGTGATTTTCAGTGGCGGTGACCCCCTGGCCGCTGGCGACCGGCAACTGTCCTGGCTGAGCCGGGAAATTGCAGCCATCCCGCATGTCCGGCGCTTGCGGATCCACACCAGGACACCAATCGTGGTGCCACAGCGGGTCTGCGCGGAATTGCTCGACTGGCTTTCAGCCAGCCCGCTGCAGAAAGTCATGGTGATTCACAGCAACCACCCGAATGAGATCAATGACGAGGTTGCGTCGGCCATGGCGGCCATACGGGGTGCCGGCGTGACCCTGCTCAACCAGAGTGTATTGCTGGCAGGGATCAATGACGATGCCGATGTACTCGCCGAATTGAGTGAAAAGCTGTTCAGCGCCAACGTCCTGCCCTACTATGTACACATGCTGGACCGGGTCCAGGGCGTCGCACATTTCGACGTGGACGAGGACCGGGCCGAACACATCATGTCGCAACTGCGTAACCGCCTTCCCGGTTACCTGGTACCGCGACTTGTCAGGGAAATACCGGGAGAAGGCAGCAAGACGCCGCTTTTCTGAATCATATGGATGCAACAGGCCAGGTCTCCAGAATACTGTTGGTTGCGCCCCAGGACAGCCAGGCAGAACTGTGGCTCAATCAGTTACGCCGGGCAGGCCTGGATCTGACAGCCAGACAGGTTGATCAGCCAGACACACTTGCCGAGATGCTGGCCACCGGCTCCTGGCACATGCTGATCGCGTTCTCGGGTATCGAAGAAATCCGGCTGGACGACCTGTTGCGCAATCTGCAACAGACACAGCAGGACCTGCCCTGCCTGCTGATCCTGAATCAGCAGGACGCCGAGCAGGACACCGAAAAATTATTGAAACTGGGTGCCGCCGCTGTGTTCCGCGATGATCTCTTGCAGGATCCGACCCGGATCGCCCTGTTCCCGCACCGCGCGGAACGCGAACTCCGGCAACTGCAGGAGCGACGCGATAAACGCCGCACCCACCTCGCCCTGCAGGAGTTCGAACACAGCTACCTGCGCTTGCTGGACAGCAGTCGGGACGCCCTGGCCTGCATCCAGAACGGTGTGCACGTATATTGCAATAGCGCCTGGGCCCGCTTTTTCGGCGCGAGCTCTGCCGGGGAACTTCAGCAGATCCCGCTACGTGACCTGGTGGACGACCGGGACCTGCCCCGGGTGACCGAATTCCTGCAACAGCTCGATCGCCCCGCCGATGCACAGTGCGGTTTTCTGGCTCGCAGCCGCGAAGGCGAGCAACTGGCAGCAAGCCTGGAGTGCTCGGACATCAGCTGGCAGGGAGCGCCTGCCTGGCAACTCCGGGTCCGCCCCCGAAGCGGCAATCTGCAAGCTGGCAACCGGAACGCCGAGCGCGCCGGCCGCGACCTGGTCACCGGCCTGCTCGATCGTGACCGCCTGCTCGAAACCCTGAACCGCCATGTGGCTGAAGCCGCACATCATGCCCGCTTCAGTGCACTACTGGTGATCGAAATCGAGGACAGCGACAGTCTGCGACGGGTCATCGGCAAGAGTGACTTCAATCAATTCATGGCAGACCTGTCAAAACGCCTGCAGAAGTTTCCAATCGCTCCGGAAGCCCTTGGACGGATCAATGATGGTGGCTTTGCCCTGTTGCTGTTGCAACCCGACGAAGCCTCGCAGGAAACCCTGCAGAAGGAACTGGAGCATCTGCAGCGCGACGCCATCAAACTGCTGCCACGCAACACAAGCCTGACCATCAGCCATGGCATGGCCGTGATCACAGACGAAGTGGTGGATAGTGAAATGCTGCTGAGCCGGGCCCAGCACAATCGCATCATGCGACTGTATCAGGGTGCCGGCTCCGGCGAAGCCGGGCGGGAGCGACTGTTGCTACGCAAACTCCGCCATGCCCTGGACAACCGGGAGATATCCCCCGTCTTCCAACCGGTGGTCAGCCTGCGCGAGGATGGCAAGGAACGTTATGAAGTGCGGGTGCGTATCCCCGATGGTGAAAAGGTACTGGAAGCGGCAAGATTTCTGGACCTGGTCAATCAGCATGGACTCGGTGAGCAACTCGACCGCCTGGTTCTGCAACGCACGCTGGAACTGCTACGACATACCAACAGCGATGCCCTGCACCTGATCATCAACCTGACGCAGAACAGCCTTAGCAGCAACGCGCTGCTGGAGTGGCTGGCACGGGAGCTTTACGAATCACGGATTCCAGCCGACCGGTTGACGCTGCAGATCAGTGAAATCGACATGCTCAGTACACCCGATGCCGTGGAACAGTTTGCCAGACAATGCCACGAACTCGGCTGTGAACTGTCCATCACCCATTTCGGTTGCGCCCTGGAGCCATTCCGACAACTTGGCAACATTCCGGTCCACTACGTCAAACTGGATCGCAGCCTGCTTAACGACATCGACCTGGACAGCGAACAATGGGAGCGACTCAACAACATTGTCAGCAGCCTGCACACACGCGGCATCCTGGTGATTGCGCCAATGATCGAAGATGTACGTTTCCTGCCCAGGCTCTGGCAGGTGGGTGTCAATTTCGTCCAGGGTAATCTGCTGCGCGCCCCGACTGACGCACTGGATTTCAGCTTCCTCCAGGAAGAGGAGATCACCCTGGACCCGATCCCCGGCAACCCCGACTGAGTCTGTCCATGGAAGATTATCCGGCACATCAGGGAAAAAAACTGATCGCGACCAGCTGCCTGTTACTGATCACAGGTATGGCTCTCGCCTGGTTCATTGCCCAGAACAACGGCCGGCAGTTACTGCAGGCACAAGCCGATGGACTCGGAGAAACGCTGGCCCGCCAGAGCGCCCTGCTGGTGACCGAACTGGTGCTGGCCAATGACATGATCAGCATGAACGTGCTCCTCAATGAACTGACCCGCAACCCGGCCATAGCCCAGGTAACCGTGTACAACGTCGATGACCAGGTGCTGGCCATTTCCGGGCGCTCGGTTTCCATGAGCAATCCGCAGCAGGTAGGCGAAGGTGTCATTGGCAACTATATTGCGCCTATTGCCCTGCAGGATTCCCTGGCGGGATATGTACGCGTACACCTGGCCGATACCGGATTACAGCCCGGACAGGGCATCCATTTCTGGCTGCAGCCGGCCGCGATGGCCCTGATGCTGATGCTGAGCGTGGCCCTACTTCTGCCGCAGCTACGCCGCAGCGAGCAAGGAGATACGGACGTACAACCCGGCGCCAGTACCGGCCTATATCTGCGCCTGACCAACCGGGATGCCATACTGGATCAGGCCGATGGCCTCCAGCGCCTGGAGAGCTGCCGGCAGCTTCTGCACGATATTGCGGACCTGTACTCAGCCGAACCGCAGTGGTACGACGACGGCGACATGCGGCTGGCATTCTTGCGCGGTACGCATGAAGAAGAAAGCGCCTTCCAGGCCCTGTGCGCCGCCACGCTGTTCCTCGCCCTGAACAACCGGCACAACCGGCAATACGCCAGAGATTGCCGCTTGCAGCTGCAGGCCGGCCTGCACTGCGCCTCCCCGGGAAACACCACCTTCATCAGTGGCCAGGAGGAGGCATTGCGGGTCGCTGCACTGATCTGCGCGAGCAGTCCGGTCAACGGCCTGCTCGCCAGTGATAGCGTTATTGAGCAGGCCGGCATTGAGTCCCACTTTCACCACGAAGCCTATGGCCAGGTATTCGACGAGGACGACGGAGAACTCTACCAGGTCTACCTGGTTCGCTCTCCCGTAGGCTCCACCCGCACGCTGCTGCAGCGCCAAGCGGCCATGCTGGAACCATCACAAGAGCTTTCCCGCAGTAGCTAGTGGGCCACGGTAACGTTCAGCCGCATGGCCCACCAGGCGAATCACAAGGCATAGTACCCTTTCAGGTCGCGCTGCTGACCCGATCAACGTTCTGGAAGCCACGTGGCAGCTTGTTCCCACGACGGCCCCGTTCGCCGCGGTAGTGGTCCAGATCCCCGGTTTTCAGCGTCAGGTGCCGCTTTCCAGCGTACACTGTCACGCTGCCCCCGGGCGGGACCAGCACCAGCGAGACCAGGAACTCGATCCGGTCCGCCACCCGGGCAGACGGGATGCCGAGAATCTTGTTGCCTTTGCCACGTTGCAGCACCGGCAGCTCGGAAACCGGGAAGCAAAGCATACGGCCTTCATTGCTGACCGCGACCAGCAGGTCACTGCCCAGATCCTCCACTGTCACCGGTGGCAGTACCCGTGCTCCCCTGGGCAACTTGAGCACCGCTTTGCCCGCCCGGTTCTTGCTAAACAGATCGGACACACTGGCTACGAAACCGTAACCCGCGTCACTGGCCAGCAGGACCTGTTTCTTTTCGTCCTCCAGCAATACCCCTTCAAACGTCGCGCCCGATGGCGGCGTCAACCGACCGGTCAGTGGTTCGCCCTGGCTGCGTGCGGAAGGCAGACTGTGGGCAGGAACCGAGTAGGCACGGCCCGTGGAATCCAGGAACACCGCCTGCTGACTGCTCTTGCCACGCGCCGCGAGCTTGAAACTGTCTCCGGCCTTGTACTGCAGCGTGGCCGGATCCAGCTCATGACCCTTACCAGCCCGCGCCCAGCCACGTTCAGACAGCACGACAGTGACCGGCTCGCTGGCGATGAGCTCTGTTTCACTGAAGGCCTTTGCGTCCGGTGCCTCCACCAGTCGTGAGCGGCGATCATCGCCGTAGTTCTCGGCATCACGAAGCAGCTCCTTACGGATCAGGGTTTTCAATCGGGCATCCGAGGACAGCAGCAGTTCCAGTTTCTCGCGCTCGGCCTCCAGCTCGTCCTGCTCGCCGCGAATCTTCATTTCCTCGAGCTTGGCCAGGTGGCGCAGTTTCAATTCAAGGATGGCTTCGGCCTGCAGGTCGGAAAGCGCGAAACGCTCCATCAGCACCGGCTTGGGACTATCCTCGCGCCGGATGATCTCGATCACCTCGTCGATATTGAGAAAGGCGGTCAGCAGGCCTTCCAGGATATGCAGGCGATCCCGCACCTTGTCGAGGCGGTATTGCAGGCGGCGGCGCACGGTCTGCGTGCGGAAGGCGAGCCACTCCTTGAGCAGGGCCACCAGCCCCTTCACCCTGGGTCGGCCATCGGTGCCAATCATGTTGAAATTGACCCGGTAGGACTTCTCCAGGTCCGTGGTGGCATAGAGGTGCAGCATCAGCTCGTCGACATCGACACGGTTGGAGCGCGGCACGATGACCAGGCGGGTGGGGTTCTCGTGATCGGATTCGTCGCGCAGGTCCACCACCATGGGCAGCTTTTTCTTCTGCATCTGCGCCGCGATCTGTTCCAGCACCCGAGCGCCAGAGACCTGGTAGGGCAGCGCGGTGAGGATGATATCGCCCGCCTCCTGCTGGTAGACCGCACGCGCCTTGACCGAACCACGACCCGTCTCGTAGAGGCTGCGCAGATCCGCCGCCGGTGTGATGATGTCGGCGGCCACCGGATAATCCGGCCCCTTGATGTACTGCATCAGGTCGTCGAGTTCAGCGCGGGGCTTCTCCAGCAGATGGGCGGCAGCCTGTGCCACCTCGCGCAGATTGTGTGGCGGTATGTCGGTGGCCATGCCCACGGCAATACCGCTACCCCCATTGAGCAGCACATTGGGCAGGCGCGCCGGCAGGATTTCCGGCTCGTCCATGGTGCCATCGAAATTGGGCTGCCAGTCCACCGTGCCCTGCCCCAGTTCGGCCAGCAGGGTCTCGGCGTACTGTCGCAGACGCGATTCGGTATAGCGCATGGCGGCGAAGGATTTGGGATCGTCCGGCGAACCCCAGTTGCCCTGGCCGTCCACCAGCGGATAGCGATAACTGAAGTCCTGGGCCATCAGCACCATGGCTTCATAACAGGCCGAGTCGCCGTGCGGGTGGAACTTGCCGATCACGTCACCGATGGTGCGGGCCGACTTCTTGAACTTGGCCGAGGCCTTCAGGCCCAGCTCGGACATGGCGTAGATGATGCGGCGCTGCACCGGCTTGAGACCGTCGCCGATATGCGGCAATGCGCGATCATTGATCACGTACATCGAATAATTCAGATAGGCCATTTCCGTGTAGCTTTTCAGGCCGATCTGTTCGACACCGTCTTCATTGATTGTGATATCCAGACTCATACTACTCCCGTTCAGTACATCGCCAGTTCGGCCTTGTCTCCATGGGTTTCCAGCCAGGCCTTGCGGTCGGCGGCGCGGCGCCGGGCCAGCAGGCGGTCCATGGCTTCGAAGGTGT